>NZ_KV827881.1:0-1513 GCF_001836235.1 Bacillus sp. HMSC036E02
TTGAATTCCTTGCGGGCCTTGAATTCCTTGGGGGCCTTGGGGGCCGGTCGGTCCTATATCACCTTGCGGACCTTGGATTCCTTGTGGGCCTTGTGCCCCGGTTGCCCCTGTCGCTCCTTGGATTCCTTGAGGACCTTGTGGACCTTGAATTCCTTGGGGGCCGGTTGGACCTATGTCGCCTTGTGGGCCTTGAATTCCTTGGGGACCTTGTGCTCCGGTTGCCCCCGTTACTCCTTGGATTCCTTGTGGACCTTGAATACCCTGTGGACCGGTTGGACCTATCTCTCCTTGAACACCTTGGATTCCTTGCGGGCCCTGTAAACCCGTCACTCCGGTTGCTCCCGTTGCTCCTGTCGCTCCTGTCACTCCAGTTGAGCCTGTCGCCCCGGTATCTCCTGTTACTCCTGTCGCACCTGTTGCTCCTGTCGGGCCAGGTGGTCCACCTGATGGACCTGTCACTCCTGCCGGACCTGATGGCCCCGTTGGGCCGGTCGGTCCTGCTGGTCCTCCTGACGGGCCAGTCACCCCTGTTGGACCGGTTACTCCTGTTGGACCGGTAGTTCCTTCTCCCGTCGCTCCGGTTGCCCCCGTATCTCCTGTTGCTCCCGTCGGACCTTGTATCCCTTGAATCCCTTGTGGGCCTTGCACTCCTTGTGCACCAGTTGCTCCTTGAATCCCTTGTATTCCTTGCACTCCTTGTGCGCCCATCGGACCGGTTGGACCAATCGCCCCTTGTATACCTTGCACTCCTTGGGGGCCCTCTGGACCCGTTGCTCCTATTTCCCCTTGTATCCCTTGAATTCCAGTTGCTCCTTGTGCTCCAGTTGCTCCCGTTATCCCTTGCACACCTTGTATTCCCTGTATTCCTTGTGGACCTTGTGGACCTGTTGCTCCTACCGGTCCTTGAATACCTTGTATCCCCTGAGGACCCTCTGGACCCGTTGCTCCAACTGGCCCTTGAACACCTTGTATTCCTTGCGGGCCCTGAAGTCCCTCTGGGCCTTCTGGACCGGTTGGACCTATCTCTCCTTGTATCCCTTGGATTCCAGTTGGACCTTGTGGCCCAGTCGGACCTATGTCACCTTGCGGACCTTGGATTCCCTGTGGACCTTGTGCTCCTGTTCCCCCTGTCGCTCCTTGGATTCCTTGAGAACCTTGTGGGCCTTGAATTCCTTGTGGGCCGGTTGGACCTATGTCACCTTGTGGGCCTTGAATCCCTTGCGGACCTTGATCTCCAGTGGCCCCCGTTACTCCTTGAATTCCTTGGGGACCTTGAACACCTTGGGGACCCGTCGGACCTATCTCTCCCTGCACACCTTGGATTCCTTGCGGACCTTGCAAACCCGTCACTCCGGTTGCTCCCGTTTCTCCTGTCGCTCCTGTCACTCCAGTTGAGCCTGTCGCCCCAGTATCTCCTGTTACTCCTGTCGCCCCGGTTGCTCCTGTCGGGCCAGGTGGTCCACCAGATGGACCTGTTACTCCCGCCGGACCTGATGGCCCCGTTGGGCCGGTC
>NZ_KV827881.1:1613-6203 GCF_001836235.1 Bacillus sp. HMSC036E02
CCCTGTTGGACCGGTTACTCCTGTTGGACCTGTAGTGCCTTCCCCTGTCGCCCCAGTTGCTCCCGTATCTCCTGTTGCCCCCGTCGGACCTTGGATTCCTTGAATTCCCTGTGGACCTTGCACTCCTTGTGCGCCCGTCGCTCCTTGAATTCCTTGTACTCCTTGCACACCTTGGGGACCCATCGGACCTGTTGGACCAATCTCCCCTTGAGCACCTTGCACTCCTTGGGGACCCTCTGGACCCGTTGCTCCTATTTCCCCTTGTATCCCTTGAATTCCAGTTGCTCCTTGTGCTCCAGTTGCTCCCGTTATCCCTTGCACACCTTGTATTCCCTGTATTCCTTGTGGACCTTGTGGACCTGTTGCTCCTACCGGTCCTTGAATACCTTGTATCCCCTGAGGACCCTCTGGACCCGTCGCTCCAACTGGACCTGGCACACCTTGAATTCCTTGCGGCCCCTGAAGTCCCTCTGGGCCTTCTGGACCTGTTGGTCCTATATCACCCATCGGACCTTGTATCCCTTGAACTCCCTGTGGCCCTGTTGCTCCTGATGGCCCTGGTACTCCTTGTATTCCTTGTGGACCTTGATCTCCTGTTGCCCCTGTTGCCCCTTGAGGCCCTATAGCCCCCTGTATACCTTGTGGACCTTGATCTCCTGTTGCTCCCGTTGCCCCTTGAATACCTTGAACTCCTTGTATTCCTTGTTCACCAGTTACTCCCGTCGGACCAGGAATACCTTGAATACCCTGCGGACCTTCTGGACCTGTTGGCCCAATTGGCCCTTGAATCCCTTGGATTCCTTGCAAGCCCTGTGCTCCCGTGCTTCCAGTCGGACCCGTACTTCCCGTTGCTCCTGTTACCCCTGTACTTCCTGTAGCTCCAGTATTCCCAGTTGCTCCAGTCGCACCTGTACTTCCACTCGGTCCACCGCCCGGACCTGTCGCACCAGTCGGCCCCGTCGGACCAGGAGGTCCTCCAGATGGTCCAGTTATCCCAGTTGGACCTGTTATTCCAGTCGGGCCTGTTATCCCCTGACCAGTTGCTCCGGTTGCACCTGTATTTCCACTCGGTCCTTGTGTTCCTTGTATCCCTTGTGCTCCTTGTATTCCTTGTGGACCAGTTACACCCGGTAACCCTTGGACGCCTTGAATTCCTTGAGGTCCCTCAGGTCCCGTCGCTCCAATTGGCCCCTGTAATCCCTGTATCCCTTGTATACCTTGTGCCCCAGTCGCTCCCGTTGGACCAATCGGACCTTGTAACCCTTGCACACCTTGAGGTCCTGTCGCTCCAGTTTCTCCTTGTGGTCCTCTCAATCCTTGTGGGCCCTGCTGTCCTTCTGGTCCAGTTGCACCTATTGGCCCAACTGATCCTTGTATCCCTTGCACACCTTGAGGTCCTGTCGGGCCCATCTCCCCCATCGGACCTTGTAATCCTCTTGGTCCTTGAGGTCCTGTTGGGCCTTGTGGACCGGTTGGACCAGTAATCCCTATACCTGTAAACCCAGTTGGAACAGGGGGGAAAGTAGGCCCAATAAGTTCGGGTGGAATTCTAAAATTAGAGCTTAACGAATTTTGCTTCCGATTATTATCACGATTCTTCACACTTTCACCACCTACAAACCATCTTTTTCATAATAAATAAGCCTCTTCTTAATCTATTTACAAAAATAATTTCCAAGACTATTTTTATTTTAAATAATAAAAACTCCCTTAATTTCTTAAGGGAGTCCTGCAATTGAATCCATATTATCTGTATTAGGGACAGCTTGCGCTATACTCGATGTATTTACATTTTGCCCCATATTTGCTCCTGTTACAGTACCAGCAGGAGTACCCCTTGTATACGTCGTCGTCACCGAATCTCCCGGCTGTAAACAAAGCTTCGTCTCCGTCCCTATTACTGTAACAACATCAATCCAAGTACACCCCATTGAACCACTATATGATTTCGAAGCAGTAAATGAAGTGTCACTCAAATTATCACCGGTAAATATATTTCCAGTGTTATTCACAATAACAAACTCTTTTATATGAGCAGGCATAATTACACTCTACCTTTCCTCTATGAACCTAACGTACGTGTACTCGTTGCCAAAGGCGGAAGAAATACTGATGTTCTAATGACCGCTTCTGGCTGCCTTTTTCCATTTAAAAAAATAGCCGCACTTGATCCTCCAGCACCTGCATATACTTTTGCTACAGCTAAAGGTGAGAGATCATAACAGTCACCGACATTAACAGCTCCTGTATTATTAATAATTTTTACTTTACGCAAATTAATCCCCATTTACCCCTCCTCCTTTTTTATACTGTATGCAAAAGAAAAAAACTTGAAACAGACTCGTTTCAAGTTTTTTTCAATTAACTATTTCGTTTCACCTTCATATTGAAGCATACCGCCAACCATGTTCACTGTTTTAAACCCTTGTTCATTTAAATAATGACATACATTTTCACTGCGCATTCCTGAACGACAAATAAAGATATATTCATTCTCTTTATTAAAGAAATCTACTTTATGTGGGATATCGCCCATTTTAATGTGTACAGCTTCTGGAATCTTTCCTGCCGCTACTTCTTCATCTTCTCTTACATCTACTAAAAATAACGTTTCTCCATTTTCTAAACGCTCTTGCACCTCTTCTGTAGTAATTGTTTTAACTTCTGTCATATGTAGTTCCTCCTTATATACAATAAAACCTTTAGTTTCTTTTTCACAAACATTCTCTACCAATTTTAGCATGCAAAAGAAAGAACGCAAAGAATCGAAAAGCTATTTCTCAATTTTCTCGTAAAACTTATTCTTTACAAACATAACTAGCACATTGTATCCTCAATATACTTGTTTTATGAAAGGAGTCGATTAAAATGACGCTTTTTCTTTTCATTATAGGCATTGTGTTCTTACTCGCTGCAATTATTGTACTTAGTATGAAAAATAATAAAAAGATAAAATCGCCACAAGAAATGTCATTCTTATTTCTATTGCTTAGCATAGCGTTTTTCGGTATAGCAATTGCTACATATATTTTCCGTCTACAAATCATGTGAAAAAAGGTGCCTACTTCAAACACTGCACCTTTTCCCCATCATTTTCCTTCTACACAAAACTAGATACTTTCCGATTCAAAAATTCATAAACTTTCTTTTCGAATAAATGAATATCCAATACTCCTGCCATATGCCCATTTATACTTTCTATCTCATATACTTCCGCATACTTCCCTTGTTTTTGCAAAATATCTACCATTTTATAATTATAACGAGACGGCTGAAGCAAATCTTGTTTACACGGAATCATAAGTACATTCGCTTCTATGTTAGAAAGAGATTCTTCTAGTGAAGAAAACCCATGTGTAATATCATGCAATAAAACTGCCTTCGCAGTATACATCCATGAATTTGCATCTACTAGCTCTATACTTCTATATGTCGCTTTATTTATCTCTTTTTCAAATGATGTTAGTGTAGAAAACTTTTCATAAGGTTCTACCTCTATACTATTACGAGAAAATGTTCTTTCATAAAAATACTCATCAAAAGCGTTCATAAACATCATTCTATTTGCTAAATGAAGCCCCTTTATCGGCTGCTCTTCTCCATATTTTCCATCTTTCCAATTTGGATCGAGTTGAATTGCCTCAATCGCATTTTGCGCTACGTTTACTGACGTAATAATTGGGTTTTGTGGGTTCGTAATAACGCCAATCATCCGCTCTACCATATGTGGATAGTGAACCGCCCATTGTTGTGCAATCATCCCCCCCGCCGACGGTCCGATTACAGCGTGTAACCTTGAAATTCCCATACCTTTTATTAACTCATATTGTACACGAGCTACATTAAGAAATGTAAAAATCGGAAAATCCATAGCATATTCTTCTCCAGTTTCTGGATTAATTGATTTCGGTCCTGTTGTAATTACATATGGATTCCTCACCTGCACATTACAAAGATTATCCGTGCATATAACAAAATACTTATTTGTATCAATTGCTTTTCCAGGTCCAATTAGCCCATCCCACCAACCAGACTCCTCATCATGAACTGTATATTTTCCTGCCGCATGACTTGTTGCACTAAAATAATGACAAACCAAAATCACATTTGACCTTTCTCTATTTAAAGTGCCATATGTCTCGTATCCCATTTGAACAGGAATTTCTCTGCCATTTTCAAACGTAAACCCTTTTAAAACAAACTTCTCCTTTTTTACAATTTGCACAGACTCTCCCTCTCCCCGTTATAGTATGAACTGCTTACTAAAGTTTTTTTTCTATGCAAACTAATCTCCTTCTTCTTTTCATAAATAAATGAATAATATACAAAATTAGCCACAAAATAGCACTATATTACAAGATTAAAGAGGGCGTACATATGATTTGGAATTGGTTACGTAAGAAAAAAAAATCAAATAAACCAGAAGCAAACGAAACAGATAATCAGGAGCAGCATTCTAACAATCAAGAGGATGATAACAAAGAACAGACTAGAAGTATGAAACATAATAAAGGTAAAAATAACGAGCAAAAAGATTCTTCTCAGAATAAGCAACAAAGTGCTAAACAAGAGGATTCCTCTCAGGATAAG
>NZ_KV827881.1:6303-11303 GCF_001836235.1 Bacillus sp. HMSC036E02
TAAGCAACAAAACGCTAAACAAGAGGATTCGTCTCAGGATAAGCAGCAAAGTGCTAAACAAGATGACCCTTCTCAGGATAAGCAACAAAACGCTAAACAGGATGATTCCTCTCAAGATAGGCAACAAAGCTCTGGAGGTAATAGTATTTATGACTTTACAAAACCAGAAAAAGATCGTATTCATTCTTTACAAAATTTAATAGAGAAGCTGAAAAAGTCTAGTGATTTTGTAAATTATCATACATCCGACGATGAAACGATGCCTTATTGGATTTCTTACTATCGCCCTTCACTTGATGGAGAAAAATTACAAAAGTATTTAATGCCCACTCTTTTAGAACGACCTAACGCATCACTAGAAGAGCTTAAGGAACATATCCCGATGAGCGGCATTACAATTACGAACGACTTACAAAAAATTGAGGATATGGTTTTAAAGGGGCATGCGATTATTCAATTGAATCAGCAAGATCAAAAATGTATGCTTGCAAACATTGCAATTGATAATTATCGTGCACCAACCCCTCCTTTAAACGAATCAACTGTTATTGGTCCGCAAGAAGGTTTCGTAGAGGATATTGATACAAACATTAATTTAGTTCGAAAACGTCTTCCTGTTTTAGATTTACAAACAAAAGAAATGATTATCGGCGAGTTTTCCAAAACAAAAGTTGTCATGATGTACTTAGACAACCTTGCTGAAAAAGATAATGTAGATTTTCTAGAAGAGTCATTACGCGCTCTTGAATATGATCAAATTAATGATAGTGCTTATTTACAAGAATTAATGGGTGAAAAATCGATTTTCCCTCTCTATATCAATACAGAACGTACTGATAGAGTTACAAAAGCACTAATTGATGGGAAAATTGCTATTTTTGTTGATGGTTCTCCGAGTGTTTTACTAACACCTGTATCCTATTTCGATTTTTTCATTTCACCAGAAGACTATAACGTCTCCTGGATGTACGCTACATTTTCAAGGATTTTAAGATTAATTGCCGTTCTATTTTCAATTTGCGCTACACCGTTATACGTTGCAGTTTTAAATTATCATTATGAACTTATTCCGAGTGATTTACTTGAAACTTTAATTTTATCAAGAGCACAAGTACCGTTCCCGCCTTTAATTGAAGCTCTCTTTTTAGAACTTGCAATTGATTTATTAAGAGAAGCCGGCGCAAGGTTACCGATGAAAGTTGGTCAAACGCTCGGTATCGTAGGGGGTATCGTAATCGGGCAAGCATCTGTACAAGCAGGTTTAACGAGTAATATTTTATTAATTATCGTTGCCTTATCAGCACTCGCTTCCTTTATTACACCTATTTATAAAATGGGTAATGCGGTTCGATTACTACGTTTCCCGTTTCTCATATTTGCAGAAATAGGAGGACTTTTCGGTATTTCACTTGGATTTATCTTTTTATTCACCCATCTATTTAGACTTACTTCTTTACGCAAGCCGTACGCTTTGTTTTATCCAACAAGACAACAATCTGTTAAAGATTCTTGGATCCGTTTTCCTTTAACAATGATTGATACAAGGGATGTACAAGCAAGGCCACAACATGTAAAAAAAGCAGCGAAAGGAATTTCAACAAAGCATAGATCAGACTTTGATGATTAAGAAATGAGGTGCATTCGATGAGTAAAGTTCAAGAAAAATATCAAATATCTCCTATCTTTGTTTTCTTCTTAATTCACGGTGCACAGTTCGGTGCTGGCGTTCTCGGCTTCGCTCGAATCATCGCAAAGGCCGCTGGATACGACGGATGGATGGGAGTTATAATCACAGGAATTTTAATCCACATTCTTATATGGATGATGTATGTCTTATTAAAAGAAACAAATGGGAATTTAGTTGATTTACATCGGCAAACATTTGGAAAATGGCTAGGAAATGGCATTAGCATCATCTTTATGGCTTATTTTTTAATCGTTAGTATTTCAGTCATCCGAACATATGTTGAAATTATTCAAGTATGGATGTTTCCTACCGCTTCTACCTTTATGTTAACACTCTTTTTATGCTTAGTTAGCTATTACATTATCTCTTCTGGATTTCGTGTAATTACCGGTATTTGCGTCATCTCTGTTGGTGGTACATTAGGATATTTATTTCTAAGCTTATTCGTTTTGAAATATTCACATTGGGATAATTTACTACCTATATTCACACATTCTTTTTCAGACATTTTAAAATCCGCTCAACTGTCAATCTACAGTATGACCGGTTTTGAGATTTACTTCATGGTGTATCCATTTGTGAAAAAGCCTATGCAATCTCATAAATACGCTCAGTTTGGAGCACTATTTTCAAATCTTCTATATTTATTTAGCACCCTTTTAGCCTTTGCATTTTTTAGTGAAAAACAATTGTTAAAAACGATATGGGCCCAACTTTCTATGACCCAAGTTATTCAATTACCATTTATAGAAAGACTCGAATATATTGCAATTTCAGGCTATGCACTCGTTATTATTTCAAGTTTTATCCTCCCTTTATGGGCGTCAATGAGAGCAACTCATGAAATATTCCGTGTAAAACAAAGGGGTGTTTTAATTGCTTTTATCTTTATCACTCTCATTGTTTCGCAACTTTTAACAAACAGACACGATATTAATAACTTTATTAGTAATGTATCAAAGGTTAGTTTTTGGCTCATTTATGTATACATCCCAATCCTATTTATTATTGTGTGGGTGAAAAGAAAATGGAAAAAATCAAAAGCACAAGCAAATTAATACTTATTTCTTGTATAACATTCTTCAGTCTAATTGGATGTTTACAAAAAAATATTATCGACGATGTACAACTTATTCAAGGATCCGTATTTGACGTTGCAAAAGATAATAAAGTAAAAGTGACATTCGTTTGTCCCATTCAAAAAAAAGGAAATAAAGTTCAAGTTTTTGAAGGCAGTGCAAATGCGGTAAAACAAGTAAAAGCAGACACATCTTTAGAGTCTTCTCAACCTTTTGCTAGTGGACAAATGCGTGTCGCTCTATATACGATAAGACTTGCCAAAACAGGAATGTCTACTTCATTCGATACATTACTCCGAGATGTGAATATAGGGAACGCTTTATATGCTGCTTTATTAGATGGGAATGGTAC
Organism: Bacillus sp. HMSC036E02; assembly: GCF_001836235.1. NCBI lineage: Bacteria > Bacillati > Bacillota > Bacilli > Caryophanales > Bacillaceae > Bacillus > Bacillus sp. HMSC036E02. Next base: position 9,422 of record NZ_KV827881.1, read on the forward strand.
TGAACTTTTAAAAGGCAAATATTCGACTTCATACAACGTTGCAATTTATATAAAAAAATTGCTAGAACATAACATGGAGACCGGACCTTTACCAGCGGATAATCTACATATAGGAGCATTTCGCTATTATCAAGAAGGAAAAGACTACTATATTCCCATTCTAAAGAAGCATGGTGATAAAATAAAAATTACCGGAATTGGCCTTTTTAAAAAGGATAAATATATCGGTAAAATTGCGGAAAAAGATATGTTCATATTTAAAGGACTATTAGAGAAACATAAATTAGATTCACATGAATTTAAAACAGATTCTGCGTACGTAATGATTAATAATATTCGTTCTGTTCCAACTTACGATATAAAAATTAAAAACGGAAAGCCTTCTTTTTTCATTCACGTTCGTCTTGATGCACGTATTCAAGAACTATCAAAACAAATTAACTTAGAAAATAACAAGAACACAAAAAACATTGAAAAAGATGTACAAAAACAATTAGATAAACAAGCTGCTAAGTTAATTAAGCAATTTAAATCTTTAGGCGTCGATCCTCTCGGGCTAGGTGCAAAGTATAAACAACATTATCGCCCATTCAAATTAGAAGAATGGAGACAAATGTATAAAGATGTTCCGGTTCATATAAAATACACCGTAAATATTACAAATTCTGGTGTTATTGAATGAGAAATGATTGAACTCCTCTCTCCAGCATGATACAACGGAGAGAGGAGTTTTTTATTATCAAATAGAGAGAGAAGATATTTATGGGGGAGCTTATGTCTAAAAAATTAGTAAAGCCTATTTTAAATGGTATTTTATTTCTCGGCGTCTTTTTATTTGCTCATACATACTTAAAAAATGTTTCCTTCACACGTTACTTACTTGTCGTTATACCAATGTTACTCGTCGGTATTTTTGGCATCGATCTTATTTCATCGCTTTTAATAAAAAAAGAAGAATAACGAGCGAACATCTTATTTCGATAAGATGTTCTTTTCATTTCATAATCACCTTATGTTACAATAAACTTCGGCATAACGTAAGAAAGGATGAAACAACATGACAAACGAAAAAGGTTTAGATAAAGGATACGAACTTGTTGCGAAAATGCATGAAGTATTCGGACATCCTGTGACAAATACTCCAACAAAATTAACAGAAGAGCGTGCAAAAATCCGTGCAAGTTTTATGCAGGAAGAACTAGAAGAATTTCTAGAGGCAACGACTGTTGAAGATCAATACGATGCACTGATTGACCTTATTTACTTTGCATTCGGAACGTTTGCAGAAATGGGCGTACGTCCAGATAAAGGATTCGAAATTGTAAACAACGCCAACATGGCAAAACTATTCCCTGATGGGAAGCCTCGATTCCGTGAAGGCGACGGTAAGATTCTAAAGCCAGAAGGCTGGCAAGCACCGGAACCACAACTTCGTGCTGAAATTGAACGTCAGCGTCAAGAAGCTGAAAAAAACTGCTAGGATTTCCTAGCAGTTTTTTATTATGGCTTTTTTTCTGCCAATCATTAATGACCCACGTGCCCTGCGTGTCCTGCTGCTCCACTAATACTAGCTGCTCCTGCTGCTGCCCCTGCTCCTCCTGCTCCAATTCCACCTGTCCAAGGAGAAGATTGTTGTTGTTGTTGATATTGCTGATATTGTTGGTGCTGTTGGTGCTGTTGACCTTGGTGTCCATGATGTTGACCTTGGTGTCCATGATGTTGGCCTTGGTGGTGATGTCCATGGTGACCATGTTGGCCTTGGTGAGTTTGATAAAGAACAGCTTGCGGATGAATGTGGTGGTGACCGTGGTGATGTACTTGTTGCCCCTGATGACCATGTTGACCTTGATGATGGTGATGACCATGATGGCCGTGTTGACCT
>NZ_KV827881.1:11403-29022 GCF_001836235.1 Bacillus sp. HMSC036E02
ACCTTGATGGTGGTGATGTCCATGATGGCCATGTTGACCTTGATGGTGGTGATGATGACCATGGTAGCCGTGAACTACTTGCGGATATCCACCTACTCCTCCTGCTACAACACCTACTCCCGGTACAGGAAATCCTGTCTGTACTCCTCCAACGAAAGATGGAAATGCAGTTGGTACGCCTACTGGTACTCCTCCCGCTGCTCCGCCAACAAATGTTGGGATTCCAGTTTGCACTCCGGCTACCGATGATGGAAATCCTCCTGTTAATGTTGGAATTCCAGTTTGTACACCCGCTACTGATGTAGAAAACCCTCCAGGTGTTCCGCCCATCCAGCTCGGAATTCCACCGTATCCTTGTTGTCCTCCTCCCATTAACATCATTTGTTCATAACTATCCGATCCACTCCCGAAGAAACCATGTGGTGCATTATTGTCCATCCCTTTCATTCCTTTCACCTCTTCTACTCAATTTAGCCTACCTTTTTTATCATATTTCCTATAGAAGAATAGGTGTTTGTCTGCACTAGAATTCCGCTTCTTTTTCTTCATTCATGATAAAATTAATTAACTGAATATTTTTTCTAGGAGGTATTTATATTGAAGAATGTAACAAAGGCTTCTATCAATGATTTAGATTCAATCGTCCATATAGATATTGACGTAATTGGAAACGATAGTAGACGAAATTATATTAAGCACACTATCCGTGAAGGCAGATGCATCATTGTAACAGAAGAAAATTCTATCTCTGGCTTTCTAACATACGATACAAATTTCTTTGGTTGTACTTTCCTCTCATTAATCATTGTTTCACCAACTAAAAGAAGGCAAGGCTATGCAAGCTCGTTAATCTCATATATGTTAAGTCATTCTCCTACTCAAAAAATATTTTCTTCAACGAACGAATCGAATGAAAGTATGCAGAAAGTATTTAACTCGAATGGTTTTATACGTAGCGGAATAGTTGAAAACTTAGATGAAGGTGACCCTGAGATTATTTTCTATACAAAAAAGCTCAGAACATAAACGCTCTGAGCTTTTTCAAATGATTTAGTTTGCAACAACGTTAACAAGTTTTCCAGGAACAACAATTACTTTACGAACTGTTTTCCCTTCAATTTGGTCTTGAATTGCTTCAAGTGCAAGTTGTTCCATTTCTTCTTTTGATGCGTCTTTACTCATTGTTAGTTTTGCGCGAACTTTACCCATAACTTGAACAACGATTTCAACTTCATCTTCTACAAGTTTAGACTCATCAAATGTTGGCCAGCTTGCATATGTGATTGTTTCATTGTATCCAAGTTTGCTCCATAGCTCTTCTCCGATATGAGGTGCAACTGGTGCAATCATTTTTACGAAACCTTCTACATATTCTCTTGGAAGTGTTTCAGCTTTGTATGCATCGTTGATGAATACCATCATTTGAGAAATCGCTGTGTTGAAGCGAAGCTCTGCATAGTCTTCTGTTACTTTCTTCACTGTTTGATGGTAAGCTTTTTCAAGCTCTTTATTTGGTGCGTCAGTAATTTTCTCACTTAATTCACCGTTATCTTGAACGAATAGACGCCATACGCGGTCTAGGAAACGACGAGCTCCGTCAAGACCATTTTCAGACCAAGCGATTGAAGCATCTAATGGTCCCATGAACATTTCGTATAGACGAAGTGTATCTGCACCGTGGCTTGCTACGATATCATCAGGGTTTACAACGTTACCTTTTGATTTACTCATTTTCTCGTTGTTTTCACCTAGAATCATACCTTGGTTGAATAATTGTTGGAACGGTTCTTTCGTTGGAACTACACCGATATCGTATAATACTTTATGCCAGAAACGAGCATATAGTAAGTGAAGTACAGCGTGCTCTGCACCACCGATATAAATATCAACTGGAAGCCATTGTTTTACTTTTTCAGGATCTACAAGTGCTTCGCTATTGTTTGGATCGATGTAACGTAGGTAATACCAACAGCTACCAGCCCATTGCGGCATTGTATTTGTTTCACGACGACCTTTTTTACCAGTCTCAGGATCAACAACATTTACCCACTCGTCAATGTTAGCAAGTGGTGATTCACCTGTACCTGAAGGACGGATGTTTTCTGTTTTCGGAAGAACTAATGGTAATTCCTCTTCTTTCACAGCTGTCATTGTACCATCTTCCCAGTGAATTACTGGAATTGGCTCACCCCAGTAACGTTGACGGCTGAATAACCAGTCACGTAGACGGTACGTTACTTTTTGATTTCCTGCGCTCGTTACTTCAAGCCATTCAATCATTTTTGCGATTGCTTCTTCTTTATTTAAACCATCAAGGAATGCTGAGTTTACGTGTGCACCATCACCTGTGTACACTTCTTTCGTAATATCTCCGCCTTTTACAACTTCCTTCATTGGAAGATTAAATACTGATGCGAATTCATAGTCACGCTCATCGTGAGCTGGAACTGCCATTACAGCACCTGTTCCGTAAGTTGCAAGAACATAGTCAGCAATCCAGATTGGTAATTTCTCACCGTTTACTGGGTTAACTGCGTAAGCACCAGTGAATACACCAGTTTTTTCTTTCGCAAGTTCTGTACGCTCTAGATCACTCTTCATTTTTACAGCGTTAATGTAAGCTTCTACCGCTTCTTTTTGTTCTGCTGTTGTAATTTCTGCAACAAGTGCATGTTCTGGAGCTAGTACACAGTATGTTGCACCAAATAATGTATCAGGGCGCGTTGTGAAAACTGTGAATTTCTCGTCTGTACCATCGATGTTGAAGTGTACTTCTGCACCTTCAGAACGACCGATCCAGTTACGTTGCATATCTTTTAAGCTTTCAGGCCAATCAAGCTCATCTAGATCTTCTAATAGACGATCTCCGTAAGCTGTAATTTTTAACATCCACTGTCTCATCGGACGACGCTCAACTGGATGTCCACCACGCTCACTCTTACCGTCAATGATTTCTTCGTTTGCAAGTACTGTACCAAGTGCTGGGCACCAGTTTACAGGTACTTCATCAACGTAAGCTAAGCCTTTTTCAAATAGTTTTAGGAAGATCCATTGCGTCCACTTATAGTAGTTTGGATCTGTTGTATTTACTTCACGGTCCCAATCGTAAGAGAAACCTAATGATTTAATTTGGTTACGGAACGTATTAATATTATGCTCTGTAAATTCAGCTGGGCTGTTTCCAGTATCAAGTGCATATTGCTCTGCTGGAAGACCAAATGCATCCCATCCCATTGGATGAAGAACGTTATATCCTTGCATACGCTTCATACGAGATAAAATATCTGTCGCTGTATAACCTTCTGGATGTCCTACGTGTAAGCCTGCACCTGATGGATATGGGAACATATCTAGTGCATAAAATTTTGGTTTTTCTGTCTCATCTGGCGTACGGAATGTTTTATTCTCTTCCCAGTACCCTTGCCACTTCTTCTCAATTTCTTGATGATTAAAGCTCATGAGATACCCTCCTTGAAATTCTATTTATTTTCACCGCCCAAAATACAAAAAACCTCTCATCCCTAAAAAGGGACGAGAGGTTATAGATTCCCGCGGTACCACCCTAAATTAATGTACAAATATACATTCGCTTAGATCCGTAACGTGGATTAACGGCAATTGCTACTATTAGTTTCACAACTGCAACTCAAAGGCGAGTTCATAACGAAACGTGGATTGACTTGCACCGACCGTCAACTCTCTAAACCAGCTTCTATTACTACTACTCCTTCTCACTGTTATTACACATATAAGTTACGTGAACTATCCTTCACCTAGTATCTCTTAAGAGCTTACTTAAAGCGAGGACTTCTCGGTTAATCGTTACTCTTAATAACTAACGAATTCATCTTAAGACAGCCGAGCTATCTCCCTTGTTCTAAAGGTTGTTTTATTTAAATATATTCTAAAACATGTTACATGTTCCGTCAAACTAAACTGCAATTTTTTCTTCAACTGTTTCTTCTACTTTTACTCGTTTATCATAAATGCTCGTTGCTATAAGCGCTACTACAAGCATTACCATGATTGCTATAAACAATACTTCCATATTGTATAAATCCACAATTGCTCCGCCAACGACCGGCCCGAACATTTTCCCTACAGTCGCCGCACTATTTACAACCCCTTGATAAAACCCTAATTTATCTTTTGGTGCAAGTATATTTGCAATCGTTGGAACCGCAGGCCATACAAATAACTCACCTATTGTTAATGTTACCATCGCAACGAGGAACATCGTAAATTGTTGCGCTTGACTTAACACAATGAATGAAGCTGCAAAAATGAAGATTCCAATCATAATTTGCTGTTTTAAAGAACGCTTCATCCAGCGAATTAGCATACTAACAAGTGGCTGTGCACAAACAATCATTGCTCCGTTTATCGTCCATAATAAACTATAGTGACGAAGGCTAATATTCAATTCTTGCATATGTGTTGCAATCGCTCCTTGCCACTGTACGTATGTAACCCAGCATAAAGCATATGCTACACACACGATAAGAAGTGCTTTAAATCCAGGTGTAAGTGACCAACCTTTTTTCATTTCCACTTCTTTTTGTACTCCTGGCTCCTTCTTGTCTTCCATACCACGAAATCCAATAAAAGCAATTAAGAAGAAAACAAAGTATAAAATAAAGTTCGCTAAGAAAATATAATCAAAACGATACGATGCAACTAATCCACCACATGCTGTTCCAATCGCAATACCAACATTTTGTCCAACGTACATCGCATTAAATGCCCGTCTTCCGCCTTCTGGCCAAACCGTACCAACCATCGCATACATCGATGGGAAGACCATTCCAGAACCGAAGCCGATTAACGCTAGCCATACAACATATAACGGCCAACCGTGGAAGAACACAAGACCTAAAATTGATACAAGTGTAATCACAATCCCTACTAAAGTTGATTTATAACCGCCCCATTTATCAAATAAAACACCGCCGAGCAAGTTTCCTATTACACCAGTAAGCGAATTGATCATTAATACCATTCCGGCCACAGATAAAGATTTTCCTAGGTGATCATGCAAATAAATTGTATTAAAAGGCCATAAAAAAGAAGCACCCGTGACATTAATAATCATCCCAGCTACTAATAGCCATACTTTCCTTGGCATAGCTTCCCCTCCTATTCTATTTTTTTCGTTCATATATATAACAGTAAAATTGTAGTCGTTTTTAAATAGGAAGGCAACTGATTAATAGTTGATGAAATTCAGATAATAGTTCGTCGGTAAATGAATTTATATTGGTTGCTTCTTGGATTATATCAGCGATTATCAGAATATATCGGCGCAACTACAAATATATCAGCGATTATTAAAATATATCGACTTACCGACAAAAAACGACAACAGTAACAATATATAAAAGGGTAGACTGCATGAAATTTTCATGCAATCTACCCTTATTTGTACTATCCAACTTCCTTTTCTCGCTTCACACGTTCTTTAGCACTCCATTTAAACACCTTATCTAGTAGCGAGTATATTCTCCCAGATTCTTTCGTTAACAAAGGTCCTAACGATGCTAATATTAAAACATACAAAGCTGAGAACGGTTTAATCGCTGCCATTAAGCCACCCGCAATTCCAATATTCGCGACGATAATAGAAAATTCTCCGCGTGATACAAGTGTTAAACCGATATTCGTAGAAGCCTTATGCGATAACCCAGCTTTACGCCCCGCAACCATTCCAGCAGTAAAATTACCGATAAGAGTAATGAAAACTGCTCCTAATGCCAACCACACTGCTCCGCCAAGTGAAAATGGGTCTATACTTAAACCGAAGCTGAAAAAGAATATAGCTCCAAAGAAATCACGAAACGGAACGACAAGCTGTTCAATTCGATCACTATGCTCTGTTTCAGAAAAAACGAGTCCTAGTAATAATGCTCCAATTGCCTCTGCAACATGAATCGTTTCTGAAAATCCTGCTACAAAGAACAAAATAGCGAATATTACAATAATAAAAATTTCATTGGACGAAATATCTAACATTTTATTTAAAAACCGTGTAGCTTTTCTAGCAACTACAAAGAATAGTAGCATATAACCTACTGCGATTAAAATAGATGTAAGAGCACCTACAAATGATGTTGCCCCTCCAAGTACTAATCCTGAAACGACTGATAAATATACCGCTAAAAAGATATCATCAAACATAATGATTCCTAAAATTAGCTCCGTCTCTTTATTACCAGATCTTCTTAAATCAACAATTACTTTCGCAACAATTGCACTCGATGAAATTGTTATGATCCCAGCAATAATTAATGTTTCTAATAAGGGGAAACCCATTATATATCCGTAAAGTAAACCTAATATAAAATTAAGCGATATATGAACAGTTCCCCCAAAAGCAATTGATTTTCCTGATTTAATTAATTTTTTAATTGAGAATTCTAAACCTAAGTAAAATAGGAGGAATATGACGCCAACACGGCCGAGGAAGGAAATAACTTCTCCACTTTCAATAAATCTTAAATCGATAAGCCCTAAATCTGGGGCATGAGGCCCCACTAGCATACCGAGTATAATAAGAAACGGAATAATCGAGAACTTTAACTTTGCAGCGAGAATAGCTGCAAAAGCGACTAATACTAACGCAGTTCCAACTTCAAAGATTAAAGTATCCATCGATTATGAATCCCCTCCTACTGAAAGCAACTCATTAATAATTCTTTTCACTTCATGTCTTTCACCTGATAATACGAGCATATCGCCAGCTTCAATGATAGAATCTGGGCCTGGATTAAAGAACTTCTTCATATTCTTTTTCAAAATGGCAATAATCGTTACGTTATATGTGTTTCGAACATGTAAACTACCAATTGTTTTTTGTACAACTGGTGCATTATTTTCCACCTTAAACCACTCAATTGATAATCCCTCAAAAGCCATTTCAATCGTATCTAAAGCTTGTGGCCTATATACCATTCCGCCCAATATAGCTGCAATTTGTCTCGCTTCAGAATCACGAAGAGAGACGCTTGAAATACTCTCTTCATGATCAGCATCAAAATGGTACATTTCTCTTCGGCCATCATCATGAATAACGATAACCATCTTTTCATTACCTTTTGTAATCACTTCAAACTTACATCCAATACCCGGCAGTTCACTCTCTCTAATATTCATATTTTCCGCCTCCTAATTTTTTAGTTACGGCTTTTATAAATCGACATCAATCTCCGTTTTAAAGCTCTCATCCTTTGAGATACCTAAATACTTTAGTGTCTCTGATGGAGTCGCGTGATGAAAATGTTTTTGCAATAGTGCAATCGCTATCCCTCTTTTGTACGCATGAAATCCGAACGTTTTTCGCATTGAATTCGTTCCGATTTTACCAACAACTCCAACTGCTTCTGCAGCATTATGAATTACACGATACGCTTGTTGGCGCGTAATTGAATTTGGCGTTTTATTAGATTGGAATACGTAATTTTCTCTTTTAACGCCAATAGATTGTACGTAATCTAAAAGCGCTTCTTTTACTTTTGTATTTAAATAAATATCTTGTTTAAATTTTTCATCTTTCACAGGAAGAGCATAAAACTCTTTAACAGTCCCGTCTTCATTTAATACATCTTCAAATTTCATGCTAAGTAGTTCTGTAATTTTTAATCCTGTGTTAATTCCAATAACAAATAAAAGATAATCTCGCTGGGAGTGCTCTTTTAAATATTTTTTCATAGCCTCAATTTGGCTTATATCTTTTAATGCCTCTACAACTTCCATACATGTATTCTCCTCATCTTATGAACGGTAATTTTCTCATTATGTTGTCCATTTTACCTTATCATGCTATGAGATTTCCATGTGTTATCCATTATTTTCACAATATACTCAGGTGGTTCTGAAAACTTTCAATGTGGAAACTTACGATTGTATAAATACGTTGCGGTAAAAAAATGTGGGGATAAAAGTTCAGCTTCTTTCTACAGATTGGATTCCTCCTTTCCTTATACAGCTACTTCTACTTTTATATTACGTTACTTACTTACATTATATTATACATTTCAGTAACATTAAAGTGTTTTTTTCTGAAAATAATAAAAACCGAGCGTTTTTGCTCGGTTTTTATTATTAATCTTCTTTCGGAAGAACAATTCCTTTATACAATTGAACGGTAATGAAGTAATAAATCGCATAAATAACTACGAAAATTACAATTGGTACCCAAATACGGAAGTACGGATCGATTAAAATAAATCCGAAAATATTCATACCAACTAATACGTGAGCGATACCCACAATTGCTGGGAATAAGAATACTAAGAATAACTCTTTATAAATCGATTTCGTTAGTAACTCACGGCGCACACCGATTTTACGAAGCATTTGATAACGCGTAATATCTTTTGATGCACCAGAAAGAATTTTAAACATAAGGCAGCTTGCCATCATTGCTAAGAACGCAATTCCAAGGAAGAATCCCATAAATACTGTTCCACTCGCAATGCCATAGAACCCACTATAAGCTTGATATTTACTATCCATTTGTTCAGCTTTTACATTTTTATATTTATCTAGCTGCAACTCGTCAAGTTTTTTCCATTCTTTTTTATATGTTAAAAAATCATCTGTTTTTCCGATAAATGCTATACCTTCTTTACCATTTATCCCATCGTACATTTTTTGATCTACAATTTTAATTGCATGATCATTGTATAAATAATATGGATGGATTGTACTAAAAGCATCTGTCCATTCCGCTGAAAGTTCTTTAGTATTCGCATCTTTTTGATTCATCTCTCTAGAAACTGCACCTACCGGTAGTTCCTCTGAAACTTTTTTCGTATTTACTAAATCCTTCATAGACTTCATCTTTGCCATATCTTTTACGAAAGGACGATTTTTCTCTAAATCTTCTTTTACATAGTAAACGTATTTATCATCAACTTTATAACGATATTCGCTTTTCTCTTTAAATGTAATACCATCTAAAATTTTCTTTTCTTCAGCTGTTGGATTATGAACTACTGAATCATATATTACTAAACCATCTACCATTTTTATAACGTTATTTTTAAATGCCATACCACCTGAAATTGCACCAGCTCCAAGTGCAACTAACATTGCCACTGTTGCAAGTACTTTCGTTAAACTATTAATTCGGAAGTTTAATTGTGCAAATGTAAAAGCATTAAGTCCTTTTTCACTACGCTTTTTATTACTTTTTAACTTTTTAATAATGACTGGAAGAAGTGAGCCAAATAGCATGTAAGTACCAGCTGTCGTTGTAATTAATGCAATAAGGATTCCCATCTCTTTTAGTTTTTCCATATAGATCATAGATGCATAACCTATACCTAATAAAATAACAGCAAGGAATGCCACTACAACTGTCTTTTTACCTTTTACTGCAACACGCTCTGTTTGTGCATCTGCATGTACTAGTTGCAATACAGAAATACGTGACAATTTAATACTGTTCATAATTGCTGATAATACAAATAGTGCAAAGAAGAAGATGCAAGTAACAGTCATAGATGGTAGATAAAATGCTTTATACCCTTCACCAGCAAATTCAAGCTGTTTCATTAATAACTGTCCAATACCTTCTGCAAGTCCTACTCCAACTGCAATCCCGATTGCAAGAGACGCAGCACCTAATACGATTGTTTCAATAAACATAAGTAATGTAACTTTATGTTTTTTCGCACCTAACATCATATACATACCGAACTCTTTTTGACGAAGAGATAATAAGAAAGAGTTTGCATATAAAATGTAGAAGAACGTTATAATTGCTAATAAAAATGAACCTGCTTGGAATACGAATCCAATAGATTTAATCACTGAATTAGATTCTAAAAATGCTTTATTCAGTGCTAACGTTTGGAACATGTAAAAAATTGAAATCGACATGACAAGACCAACAAGTAAGACGATATAATCTTTCAGCTTACTTTTCAGCCCCGACATGGAAAGTTTAAATAACATACTGGAACCTCCTTTCTTACGCCTTTTGTGTACCTAAATCTGCAAGTACATCTAAAATTTCTTTGTAGAACTCTTCACGCGTACCACCGCGATGAATTTCTTTATATAGCTCACCATCTTGAATGAATAAAATACGCTGACAGTAACTTGCACTATATGGATCATGCGTAACCATCATAATCGATACGCCTTGATCTTTATTTAAGTTTGTCATCGCATCAAGTAAACTCGTTGCATTTTTAGAATCAAGCGCTCCTGTTGGCTCGTCCCCTAAAATAATTGCCGGCTCATGCACAAGTGCACGCGCTGCTGCTGAACGTTGTTTCTGTCCACCAGATACTTCAGATGGATACTTTTGAAGAATTTCTGTAATCCCTAACATATCCGCTACTTTTTCTACTTTCGGTCCAATATTACGTGATGCGACACCTTGAAGAGATAATGGAAGTGCGATGTTTTCATAAATAGATAAGTTCTCTAATAGGTTAAAGTCTTGGAAAATGAATCCTAATTTTTGTGAACGGAAATCAGAAAGTTCACCTTGCTTCATTTTCGTAATATCCGTACCCGCAATTTCAACAACGCCGCCCGTTGCTTTATCAAGTGTTGAAATTACGTTTAATAATGTCGTTTTACCAGAACCAGATGGTCCCATAATCCCTACAAACTCACCCTCTTGAATTGAGAATGAAACACCTTTTAATGCATGTGATTGGTTCTCACCTTTTTTACCGTACACTTTTTGAACGTTTTTCACGTCTACAACTGGTTTCGTCATATATATCCTCCTACGCTTGTTTTTCCATTACCTATTTTGCGCTTTTTAGAGGCGAACTGCTATTTGTTAACATTACATTTACCTTACACTTTTGTAATATAAAAAAGGTGTGCTTGTAAGTTTGGCTTTTCATACTAGTTCGCATTTCGACATAGTGAATCGGTAAATGAAATTATATCAGCGATTGTTAAAATATATCAGCGGTTCTTACACTTTTATCAGCGATTTTTCAAATATATCGGCGATTCTTACACTTTTATCAGCGATTACCAAAATATATCGACTTATCGACAAAAGATGACAATAAAAATAGGCTGTTCCGCGAAAGGAACAGCCCACTGATTAAAGTTTCACTTTATTTCTTTAAAGGTGTTACCGTCCAGTACGTAATAACACGCCAAATCCATTCTAATGGACCCATTTTAAAGATTTTCATCCAAATTACACTAAACACAATTTGAATTGCATAAATTGCGATACATACATATAACGTCTGCATGTATGTTAAATTTCCTGCAAAGTTAAATACACTACCAGCAATTAAAATCATTGCCGTTTGTCCGATATAATTTGTTAAAGCCATACGACCGTAGTATTTCAATGGTGCTAATAATGTTTGAACTGGTTTTAACTGAAGTAATAAAATTAATGCTCCTACATAGAAAGCTGAAATAATTGGTCCAACAGTAATACCAATTTTTAGAAACTGGCTTACAACATCCATTGTTCCCTCTTCAGTTTCCATTATCCCATTTATAAATGGTTCAGCAGGAGCGTGCCCATATTGATACCATACTGCTATGACACTTAAAACAAACATAATACCTGTAAAAATAGCGACTTTCTTTATATTTTGCGTGAGATTTTCAAATACACGATATTGTCCTGCAGCAAGTCCTAATAAAATTAAGCCAAGTGGTAATAGTTCTTTAACTCCCATTACACTGAAGGCAATTGTCAAAATAAGTCCTAGTGCTAGGTTCACTTCTTTTTTCGCTTTATAAAACGGCAAAACGATTAACCCACAAATTGCGTATAACGCTAGTGCTTCTCCAGGCTGAAACATTTGATGAATTAAACCAAAAATAAATAATGCTACTAAGCGACGTAAAAATAAAACATAGCCATTCTTCCCTTTCGCAATCGCTCTTGAAATAAAGATATAGAATCCCACTCCAAATAAGAATGAGAAGATTGAGAAGAAACGACCTTCTACAAATAAGTATAAAAACCTTTGATAGCTAGCATCTACTGTATTAGGATATGGAGTTTTAATATTAAGTAGCGCTAGAATATTTACTAAAATAATCCCCAGTAATGCGAAGCCACGAATGTAATCTAACTCATCAATTCGCTTGTTTGTAATATTGTTCCCCATAAAGCAACTCCTTGTCCAAAATTTAATCCTCCCTTACTCTACTGGAAAAGGACAATTACAACTATCGGCAAACCTTACAGAAATCTTACACTATTGTCATATAGCAAAATAAAACCAGGTCATATTTCGACCTGGTTTACTCTGATTGTTTTGATTTTTGAGGTTGTCCTTTTTTACTATTACGCTGTTTTACTTGAACAATGGGATCAAGTTCATTCGAAAACTCAGCGTTATGTCCATTTTGTGTTTTTTGCTCTGGGTTATTTTGATCTGAACGTTTCGCCATTACATTCACTCCTTATTAGTGCGGTGTAATAATCATTTGATGTTGCAATTGGCGAATTGCCATACGTGCTCTATTTAATTGCTCACGTTGCTCATCATTCGCATGTTGTTGCATCGTTTGTAAATCGTTATACGCTTGTTCTAATTGTAACTGTGCATCTGAATACTCCATCGTATTGTAATGCTCTTGTCTCATGCCTTGTTCTAATTGTTCTTTTGCATATTCCACCGCTTGTTCCGCTTGTGTAATATACGATTCAAGTGATTGACGCTCTGCCATAATTGTCCCTCCTTGCTTCAATTCCCCTTTAGTGTGTCCCTTCCATCTCTACCTTATGAGTATGTTATAATGGATTTTGTTTCATTTTGACTCGGCTTAGGAGGGAAAATAATGAAGGTTCAAAACCCTTTTCCATATACAAACGACAATAAACGTTATCATACATGGAATTACCATTTACGAAATGAATTTGGTGAAAAAATCTTTAAAGTTTCATTAGATGCTGGCTTCGATTGTCCGAACCGTGATGGTACAGTTGCTTACGGTGGTTGTACATTTTGCAGCGCTGCCGGATCTGGCGACTTCGCTGGTGATCGCCGCGATGATGTTATAACACAATATCATGAAATGAAAGAAAAAATGCGCTCAAAGTGGAAAGATGGAAAATGTATCGCTTATTTCCAAGCGTACACAAATACACACTCACCACTTGAAGTGTTAAAAGAAAAATTCGAACCGCTTCTAGCAGAAAAAGATGTTTTCGGTCTTTCTATCGCAACTCGTCCAGATTGTTTACCAGACGATGTCGTTGAATATTTAGCGGACTTAAATAAACGTACGTATCTTTGGGTTGAACTTGGACTACAAACCGTTCATGAACGCACTGCAAACCTTATTAATCGCGCTCACGATTATCCGTCTTACGTGGAAGGCGTAAATAAATTACGTAAGCACGGCATTAGAGTTTGCTCTCATATTATTAACGGTCTTCCACTTGAAGATTACGACATGATGATGGAAACAGCTCGTGAAGTAGCGAAACTTGATGTACAAGGAATTAAAATCCACTTACTTCACTTATTAAAAGGAACGCCAATGGTGAAGCAATATGAAAAAGGACAACTCGAATTCCTTTCTCTTGAGGATTACGTAAGTCTTGTTGTTGACCAACTTGAAATTATTCCAGAAGACGTAATTGTGCACCGTATCACAGGTGACGGCCCACCTGATTTAATGATTGGTCCAATGTGGAGCTTAAATAAATGGGAAGTATTAAATTCCATCGATGCAGAATTTGTACGCCGCGGAAGCTGGCAAGGAAAATATGCAAATGAGGAGAAACAACAATGAAATTAGAACGTGTATTACCGTTTGCTCGCACACTGCTGCAAACGGCTGTTAAAGAAGGCGACTACGCTGTAGATGCAACACTTGGAAATGGTCATGACACTTGCTTCCTAGCTGAAATTGTTGGGGATAGCGGAAAAGTATTTGGATTTGATATTCAAAAAGAAGCGATTGAAAGCTCAACAACTCGTCTAAAAGAAAAAGAACTTTTTGAACGTACTGTTTTAGTTCACGATAGTCACGATACACTTCTATCCGTACTACCAGAAGACGCAAAAGGAAAAGTAACAGGCGCTATCTTCAACTTAGGTTACCTTCCTGGCGGTGACAAGCATATCGTTACAAAACCAAACTCAACAATTTCGGCAATTGAACAATTACTAGAAGTAATGGCACCTGAAGGTATCATCGTCCTCGTCATTTACCACGGACACCCAGAAGGACAAGTAGAACGCGACGCTGTTCTCAAATTTGCAGAAGAACTAGACCAAAAACAAGCTCACGTACTGCGATATGGCTTCATTAACCAGCAAAATAATCCG
Source organism: Bacillus sp. HMSC036E02 (assembly GCF_001836235.1). Lineage (NCBI taxonomy): Bacteria > Bacillati > Bacillota > Bacilli > Caryophanales > Bacillaceae > Bacillus > Bacillus sp. HMSC036E02. The sequence continues at coordinate 25,692 of NZ_KV827881.1, forward strand.
CCATTTATTGTGGCGATTGAGAAACGATAAAGTGAAACTTTAATCAGTGGGGGGAATCCCCACTGATTATTAGTTGAACCGATCGGGCATTTATGGGCAGTTTATCTCCCACCTAACATCTTTGCTCCAGGCGAATTTTAAGGTGGGAGTTTTACTGCCCGTTAATGCGGGGTAATATATCAACGATTTTTCAATTATATCTATCGTAACTCGGGATATATAAACGATTTTTTCGATATATCTATCATAACTTACAATATATCAACGATTTCTCGGATATATCGACGATTCGACAAAACATAACAAAAAAAGACGTGCACTCATTGCACGTCTTTTTGTTATTCTCCTATATAATGGATATATACACTATTTAAAGAAAGAAGGATAGAACTTTGCTAGTAGAACTAAGGGGAATTCAAAAGAAGTATAGCAAATCACTTATACTAGACAACATTGATTTATCCATTCCAGAAGGAGAAGCGCTCGCTATTATCGGCGGGAACGGGACTGGAAAAAGTACTCTGCTCAAAATAATTGCAGGATTTATTTCACCTACGGCAGGGACACTCAAAAGAAAAGAACATATACAAATTGGTTATGTACCTGAACATTTTCCTGAAGGAATTCGTTTTACATTAGCGGATTATTTATTTCATCTCGGCTGCATTCACGGCTTATCAACAACATATTTAAGAAATAAAATTCCGATGCTCCTTGAGACTTTTCACTTACATCATGCAAGACATTCCGTTGTACGAAACTTTTCAAAAGGTATGAAACAAAAAACAGGTATTATGCAAGCATTACTTACGGACGTCCATTTATTAATTTTAGATGAACCGCTTTCTGGGCTCGATCCTAACTCTCAGCAAGAATTAGAACATATTTTACTCTCATTAAAACAACAAGGTATATCTATACTCTTCACATGTCACGAAAAACAACTATTAGAAAACTTCGCCGATAGAATTGTGACGTTAGCAAATCATACAATTGCAGAAAATACCTCTGCACAAAAAGTAGCGGAACAGGTCTATATTGAGGCAATCGTTCACGACACATTTTCAGCAATAGAACTACAAAAGCAATCCGGTTTTATACACGTTGCACACAATGCAAATCAAAATCTTATTCAATTACAAATCGAAAAAGAATATACAAACGAAATACTTCAGTTTTTATTACATAAAAAAGCATCTATCACACTGCTACAACCTAACTTTTAAATCGAAAGAAGGTTTATTATGTTTGCGCTTATTCGTTACCATTTTCTCGACTATACAAAATCGTATAAGTATGTCCCTCCTATTGCGATGTACTTTGTGAGCTTACTTTTTGTATATACATATAAACCGACTCCTATTGTACCGACATATTTAGAAACAGCTCTCGCGCTTTATTTATTATCTGCCTGGATTACGGTCACAATTTTTCATACTGAAGACCCTGTACAAGAACAAATTACTATTTCTCACACAAATAATATTTCCGCATTATATGTTGGTAAATATATTACAGCTCTTCTCATTTGTACTGTATTATCTTTTATATCCGTAATCTATCCAATTATTTTGCAAATGTTTAATGAAAAAATGACAGTTTCTTTATTTCTAGTCGGATTTCTCTCTCATATGTCTTTCTCTATACTAGGAATTTCAATCGCAACATTATTTACTAGAAATATGATTCAAAAAACAGGCACTGCTTGGCTTAGCCTTACCTTTATATTGCTTATAACGATCGCATCTATCCGGTTTAAAAAAGAGTTATTATGGTTTTTACCACCTGTCGAAAGCTTTCTAATGCTTGGCCAATACAAATATAATATACTGACTCACACACTATGGCTCACAGCTTGGGCTATCGTATATTCATTTTTATTATTTACCTTATTTCTTTTTATCGTTCGCAAAAAACGTTTTTAATTACATATTAAAGGAGACGACACAATGATCGGAATACTAGCAGGAATGGGTCCAAAATCAACTGGACCATTCGTCGATACAGTTGTAGCAGGGTGTCAAACAATATACGGAGCAAAGCATGATATGGACTTTCCTCATATGATGATTTATTCATGCCCAACACCGTTTTACATGGATCGCCCTATTGATCACGAAGCGATGAAAAAAGCGATTATTGAAGGAGCACAAAAACTTGAAAGTACTGGCGCAAGCTTTATCGCTATGCCGTGCAATACGGCGCATCTTTATTTTGAAGAATTACAGCGTTCTCTTTCTATCCCGATTTTAAATATAGTCGATGAAACGTTACAAGCAATTCCTGAAAATATAAAAAGAGTCGCTCTTCTCGCAACAGAAGCAACTGTTCAATCTAGGATTTACCAAGATGGGATTACAAAGCGTAATATAGAATACATTCATCATGAAAAATGGCAGGAAAGCATTAATCAAATTATTACTTGCATTAAATCTGGAGAGATTGAAGAAGCTCGCGAATTGTGGAATGCGCTCGTTTTACAATTGAGAGAGGAAGTTGATACGGTAATTATCGCATGTACTGATTTGAATGTTGTGGCTAGTGAGGATTTTGTTGCTTCTTCTCAATGTCTTGCGAAAGCGGTTGTTAGGATGTATGTAGAAAATATAAGGGGGTCCAAATGAATATATCTTGCTGGCTATTGTTTTCAGAAAGATTATGTTGCTGCAGTAAGTTCATTAATTCACCTTTAGTTGTAAATCTCTCTTTATAACATCCTTTGTATACACCGTTTTCAAAAGTAAATTGCGCTTCCAATTCAAAGAAAGGCGTTGGTTTAAAGTTTTTAATTTCCTGCTGTCGCTTGTTTATCAAACATAACGCAGGTGTTTATACTCGTATAAACACCTTGAATGCCTTTCTTACGTCAGTGTATATAACTTACTAACATTCATTCCAATAATCCAATCGCTAATTTGATGTACTTGCACTTCAGCGAACATGCGCTCATAATCTGAACCAGGCTTTAAATTCTGAAAACCTTTTTTAATATCCTCTACTTCTAAACTATTGATCCACAAGCGGTTCTGTTTTTATTTGTACATCCTGCTTGTTGAATGAGTAACCTCGCAATTGCTTCACCCTCTCAAATTTAGTAAACTCCAACATAGCACCATGTTGGAGTTTTACTGCTACCTATTCATGGAACGCAACTTCCTAAGAACAACATACTATAGCATCATCAAATGCATCTTCTGGAACATACACCTTATTGCCCTCTACTTTATATGGAATATTGTTTCTTTCAAATCTTTCTGTGTCAACAGTTTCTACAGTGTCGCCCCATTTCACATATTTTCCTTTGTATTCTTTTTGACAAGCAGACAATATG
>NZ_KV827881.1:29122-113691 GCF_001836235.1 Bacillus sp. HMSC036E02
TTTGACAAGCAGACAATATGAATAAAATAGCTAGACAAAAAATCAGTATTAAATTCTTTTTCAAAATCTTTGTCTCCTTTTTTATGCAAATATGTATTTTCAAGGTGTTAATTTAAAGAATATCACTAAGTAAAATATAAAGACAATACTATAGGATACTTACTTCTTCTCACATTCATTCTGTGCATTACTTACCAGTAACACCATTTGTCGCCACTAATTGATTATTAACTATTCGTGCTAAAGAACCTTTACTCACTCTTTCTCTCATGTAACTGCTATATTTTGACGTAGTCCAATAATAATTATTCATTGCTACAGATCTTCCAAACCAATTGTTATGAAGATCCATTTCTTTATCAATACCAACAGAATATTGTTCATGAGCATCAGTCCAAGCTTTTGCTCTTTCTTCGCCATATACAGCACCACTAGAACCACCCATGTTCGGAACTAAAATCGCATTCCAATAAGCATGTCTAAACGCATCACCATTTCCCTTAGTAAGTTGATCACCACCATAATATTTCTTCGCTTCATTAAGAGCATCAATTGAACATCCTCCATAAGTTACGAATTCAATAGGATGCCTCTTTGCTAACGAAATTTCCGCTTCTGTTAAATCAGGCATTCCTGGTATATCGTAACCATATAAACTAGGGGATTTTGCTGTGCTATTTTTTATCTTGTCACTAGCAATTTGATTCAATTCAGCATGAGTATATTTCCCATTCTTTATCTCATCTTTTAATTCTTTAAATATCAAATTTAATTGATATGGATCGATTGACCTTACCTCTTCTTCACTTAAATATTCTTCCCCCGTTTCTTTTAATTCATTTAAGTCAATGTTTTTTGCCTTTTCTGGCATGTTAGATAAAGAGAATGTTTGAAGTTTTGCTATGTTACTTTCTTCAGCATGAGAAATAGTTGGCAAAAGTCCGCCAAATAACATAGCTGATGTTAATGTAATAATTCCTGCCTTTTTAAAATTCAATTGAGTTTTCCCCATAAAATTACCTCGCCTTTAATTGTTAGTATATTTCAAATTTTGAAATACCTGTATATATTTGTAATATATTACCAAAGGTGATTATAGTTAAATATATTTTTCTTAATAATAGACAGAATATTCTTTTTTATTTGATTTTGATTATAAATATTTCCTTTTTAGTAGATGAAGTAGAGAAAAGGTTAACTGCAAAATGCGTTGGCATCATAGAGGAACACACTGCTGCGGAACATGAGCTGCTTCTTTTAGAGGAAAGAAATGAAGCTTACACAAAAAGTAAGTCAATTGCTAAATTAGAGCAAGAACTGAATATCTTGTTACATATAAGAAAGGAGTGAATAACAGCTGAACAATTAAATATTTTAGATTCAGGATTTGAGTAATTAAATAAATTTAAAAATTGATTTAATACTATAGCATCATTAATTACGGAAAAAGTAAATTAGATGCAGGTGACTTCCATACTGCCTTATCTTATTTTCAAAAGGCACTTCAAATCAGGCTACAAAAAGGAAATGAAGAGCTAATTCATTCAACTAAGTTTTGCATTGCGTATTGTATGTCTTGCTGATAAAAATCCCCAAAACTTTTAACTTTCTTCACAATTCTTTCAAAGTAATCACACTTAATCTCGCTATATTAAATAAGTAGTTATTCATATAGGGAAGGTTAGGGGAACTGAAAGTATGAAAGTAAATCGTTCGCTTCATTACATTTTTTGGCGTTGGCATTTTTATGCTGGGCTTTTTATTACGCCACTTCTTATTACGTTGTCACTGAGCGGAATTGGGTATTTATTTCGGGAGGAAGTTGAAGATTTCATCTATAAAGATTTATATTTTGGGAAGAGTGCTCAAACAGAATCTATTTCGATGTCTGATTCTATTTCCTTAACAGAGAAAAAATATCCACATTATAGCGTGGCGAAAATTAGTGAGTTTAATGGGGATTATAATACGAGACTTACGATTGCAAATGAGTATACTGGACAACAAAAATATGTATATTTAGATAGTAATAATCAAATTGTTGGAGATCAAAATGCAAGTGAAACGTTTGCCAATATCATGAGGGAATTACATAGTTCTCTTTTAGTTGGCGGCACTATCGTTAACTATACTGTGGAGCTTGCGGCATGCTGGACAATCTTTTTAATCATAACCGGATTGTACATGAGTATACGCCAATTCAAAAACACACCATCATCCAATAAGCGAGAAAAAGCAAAAAGACGTCATTCTATTATCGGTATTATATTTACAATTCCTCTCTTTCTGCTAGTCGCATCTGGCTTGCCATGGTCAGGATTTATGGGGAACCAAATTTATAAAATTGCATCGTCAAATGAATCACTCGGATATCCAAAATTGTACATGGCACCGCCTGAATCAAAGGTAAAAGAATTGCCGTGGGCAACAAGAAAAGAAGCTCCTCCTGAATCGAATTCAAATGAACCGAAAGCAATTTCTGTCCATGAATTACAAAAAGGAATTGAAATAAAGAAGCCATATGTTATTTCACTACCAGCTGATCCAAAAGGTGTATTCACTGTTTCGAAATCGAGCGGTTCTGGTATTACAGGTATGCATGTTGCACCAAATGAAGAGATAACAGCTTACTTTGACCAATATAGCGGAAAGCTTATTTCCAAAACGGACTATCGTGATTATGGATTACTTGCACAATGGTTCACTTACGGCATCCCGCTTCATGAAGGACATTTATTCGGATGGCCAAATAAAATATTATGCTTACTAACGACATTATCTCTACTACTGCTCATTTATTACGGAATAAAAATGTGGTTAGCAAGGAAGCCGAAAGGAAAATTAGCAGCACCACCAAAGCAAAGAGATAAGAAAAGCATAATCGTTTTCTTTATCATGATGGTTATACTAGGCGCTGTCATGCCTTTATTCGGGCTATCTGTTTTAGTGATTTTTGCGATTGAACTTCTTATATATGTATTTTCAAAAATACGATCATAATAAAAAGTATTTGTACTCTCATGTACAAATGCTTTTTTATTTACTATTTTCTTTTTTTCTACCACTTATTAAAAAGACAATATCTACTATAATAATCAATGCAATGATAACTTGGGCTACATAATCCATCGTTGTAGGACCACCCGCTTTATTCATCATCATATACGTTCCTGTTACAAATGAAATGGAAAGTAGCAGAAGTAATGTTACTTCAATATTGCCATATAGCTTTTGAAACAATCGCTTCATTTCAATCACCACCTTTACCATATTATAACAAAGAAAACCACTCTACATGAGTGGTTTTCTTCATCACTGCGCTGTTTTCTTTCGGTACATCTTCCCGTTCCAATAGAAGAATCGTGAAGTGAGGCCTCCGTACTTTACAATGCGCCGTGCCATTTTGTGCATATTCTTTTGTGCTGATACTTTTTGATCTGATAAATAAATACCAAGTAACCCTCGGCTTATAAGGCGATGAAACTTCGCATGAGGCAAATCACCAATACTCTTCTCCGCTTCTTCTACAAAATGTTTCATCCGATCTAATATTGCTTGCTCGTTTTCGTAATAACTACAGAAATTCAAATCTCCGCCTATACGGTCTTCTTCTTGATCAATGAAATAATCAAGTAAGATATGAAGCCCTTGTACGTAAGGGAAGTATCCTTGTCTAATTTTCGCAATATCTTCATCATGTAATTCATCATGAAAGGCATATGCGACAAGACAGAAGATTCCAAGTGTAGAACCGGCACATGCTGAAAATTCAAACCAACTCATCTCTGGTAAGTTTTCTTTATGCGCTTCAAACCACTTTTGTAATCGTGGTTCTCTTTCTTCTAATTTTACATGTTTATGAATTTGTAAATCACAATAATAACAAGCAAGTTCATGAAGAACAGGAGCAATTTTGTCATAGTGCTTCGTTTTCTTTAAAACATCTTGGCATGTTTCAACAAGTTCATCTAAATAACCACCATCATCTTGATCATCACGATAACGATAATAATTACCGCCGCCTTCTACTTCAGGTGATAATGCCATTAACATCGATTCATGCAGTGCGGCAAAATCATTTGGATCAAGTGATGTACTGCGATCACATAAATTATCTAAATAGTCGCTGATCGTTTGATACGCTACGATAAAACGAATACATTCTTCTCGGTGTTCATTTGCTAGCAGAGCTAAAATGCCACCGCCCTCGCAATGAAACGTTTTATGCTCAATACTTGCGATTGCCTGACTATGAAGCTCATCATTCGGAATATGGTAGGCACGCTCTTTCCACATCGCTAGCTCATGGTGTACAACCGGAAACACATCACGGTATACTTTCGCCATGAGCGTTATGGGATTACTCGGTACGTTCACTTCTTCCTTCATCTCCTCTATTAAATGTACAAATAATGATTTATTTGTTTGTTTTTACTATATTATTGACATGCATTTCAGTAAATGACTGAATATAACTCAAAATTTCATCACGCTCATACTCATTTAATAGCTCGTGATAACAATTCGGCCATTCTTTAAAAGCCTTATCACTTATTTTAACATTATCAAACCAAGTGCGGACACGTGTTTTATCTACAAGTTTATCCTCACAAGCTTGCATTAGCAAGAGCGGAACATCTGGAAAATCATCTATTTTTTTATGAGCAATTTCGATAGACTTGATCAATTCACTATACCAACGTACTGATACTTTGCGCAAGAACAAAGAATCATTCTCCATTGCATCTCTTACTTCATGGTTACGTGTTGACATTTCCACCGTAAGATTCGTTGCAAATTGCAATTTTGGAGCCACAACATTTAATATTTTTGAAGCAAATTGAAGCGGAGCAGAGGGTCCAGTCACTACCCCTAAACAAGGCGAACTCAAAATAACACCTTCTACATCTTCTCTCTTCGTTTCTTGCATCATACGAATGACAATAAGACCACCCATACTATGACCGAATAGAAAAATAGGTAACCTATACTTTCTTGCTTCTTTCACCCATAATTTAACTTCCTCTATGTATTCATCAAATGAATCAATATGTCCTCTATTTCTTGAAGTCGTTCCATGTGACGGAAGATCCCCCATCACGACGTGGTAGCCGATATGATTCCACATTTCCGCAACTGCTTCGTAACGTCCGTGATATTCCATTGCGCCGTGCACAATAACAATGACAGCTTTTGCTTCCTCCGCTTCATAATTCCACATACGGCTCTCCTCCATTTCACTCTTTCTCATAATTTGATACACTAAAACTAGTCTCTAGGAAAGGAAGACTTTACATGATATATCCTTACAAAGAAAAAAAACCGAAAATTGCGAGTAGTGCTTTTATCGCTGACTATGTTACGATTACAGGCGATGTTTCCGTTGGCGAGGAATCAAGTATTTGGTTTAATACAGTCATCCGTGGTGATGTGTCACCGACAATCATTGGAGACCGAGTAAATGTACAGGACCAATGTACACTTCACCAAAGCCCGCAGTATCCTCTTATTTTAGAAAACGACGTAACAATTGGGCATCAAGTCATTTTACATAGTTGCCATATTAAGAAAGATGCTTTAATTGGAATGGGATCTATTATATTAGATGGTGCTGAAATTGGCGAAGGAGCTTTTATCGGCGCTGGAAGCCTCGTTTCACAAGGAAAGAAAATTCCGCCGAACACGTTAGCTTTCGGTCGTCCCGCGAAAGTCATTCGTGAATTAACAGAAGAAGACCGTAAAGATATGGAGCGTATTCGCACGCAATACGTTGAAAAAGGTCAATATTATAAATCATTACAGAAGTAAATTTCCGCTGCCATAAGATTGGCAGCTTTTTTTATATAAAATCTAACTTTTTCTTTACAAAACATTATTACTCCCTCAACAAAATCTTATTAAAATAAAAGCTAATATCTCCATATATATGTAGATGAGGGAGGAGAATTTTTATGAAGGTCAGTGGATTATATAAAATAGAATGTTACATTTTCAGAGGAATTAACCGCTACTTTGATCAAAAAACATTAAATATCTTTTTCAGCAATATTACTCATATCGGTGGCGCGACTTTCTCCATCGCACTCACACTTTTCTTTTTAATTTTCGCAAAGGGAACTTTGCATCAAGCTGCAATTGCAACTGCTATTTCGTTAGCAATTAGCCATATTCCTGTGCAAATATTAAAAAGGTGGTATCCGCGAAAACGTCCTTATTTAACAATTCAGGATGCAAAATATCCAGTCCATCCATTAAAAGATCACTCTTTCCCGTCTGGTCATACAACAGCCGTTTTCTCTGTCTTCATTCCATTTATTTGCTATAATCCAAGCTTACTTGCTTTCCTATTACCGTTAGCATTATGCGTCGGTATTTCACGTATTTATTTAGGACTTCACTATCCGTCAGATGTATTCGTCGGTATGTGCCTTGGCACTTGCTCTGGCATCATCTCTTTTTATCAATTCATCCCACTTTTCACATAAAGGAGTGATATGATGAGAGTCGCCATTTTTACCGATACTTTTACGCCACAAGTTAACGGGGTTGCGAAAACGTTAGAGCGATTAACACAATATTTTCAGAAAGAACAGATCGCCTATTCTGTTTTCGCTCCTCAGCATACAGCTGAAGATAATTTTGTAGCGAATGTGAATAAGATGAGAAGTATCCCGTTAACAATATTATATCCAGAATGTCGTTTTTCTTTTCCTACTCCGCGCATTAAACGAGAACTACTTTCCTTTAAACCTGACATTATTCACATTGCCACACCTTTCAACATGGGACTTTGTGGATTGTATTATGCAAAAAAGTTAAACATCCCAGTTGTCGGTTCTTATCATACTGATTTCGATGCCTATTTACGTTATTACAAAATCGAATTCCTCTCCAATATGCTGTGGAACTATTTAAAATGGTTTCATAGTCATATGCAAAAAAATTTTGTACCTTCCTTTGAAACATTACATCAATTAAAAAACAAAGGCTTTCAGACCCTCTCTATATGGGGACGTGGTGTAGATTGCACACTCTTTCATCCTGCTTACAATACAGACCTATTCCGAAAAAAATATAATATTACAGCGAAGTATGTCCTTTCCTATGTTGGACGAATTGCTCCTGAAAAAGATATTGATACGCTGCAACACCTTATCGTTAAAACAGCACATACTCGAAACGATATTCATTGGCTCATTTCAGGAGACGGTCCTCTAGCAACAAGTTTACGTGAAGCTGTTCCGAAAACAAATATCACTTTTACTGGCTATTTACAAAGTACAGATTTAGCTGAAGCATATGCTTGTTCTAACATAATGGTGTTTCCATCAGCTACTGAAACATTCGGAAATGTCGTACTTGAATCACTCGCATGCGGTACACCTGTAATTGGTGCAAATAGTGGCGGGGTTAAAAATATTATTACAGATGGAAAAACGGGAGTTCTTTGTCCGCCTAAAAATGAAGATGCATTTCTATCATCCATTTATTTTTTATTACAAAATGAAGAAAAACTTGAGCAGATGGGAATAGCAGCTTCATCTTTTGCGAAATCAAAGAGCTGGGATGAGATCTTTCACGGTTTGCTTAACCAATATGAAGAAGTCCTGCAGCATAACGCATCAGAGTTGCTTGCTTAAATAGAAAAACTCCCTTCAAAAAAACGAAGGGAGTTTATTACATAGTCATAAATTTTAGTTTAATAAATGATACATAAGGTTAAACATTGTTTTATTTCTATATTAATTATATCAAAAATAAACATAACTAAACAGACTTGTAATAAAAACCCATAAAAATTAATATATGGTTATACAGTATTTTAAACTGTATAATGATTTTAAGAATTCCCCTTAAAATCAACTTACTCACATACCTTTATACAGCAATTGTTCCCCAATTCTGTATATCAAAAAACCTTTCATTCATTTGAAAGGTCTTTTTGAGCCTGCACATATTCTTCTTTCGTATTTACATTTATAAACCAATCCGCATTCGCCTGTACATCTTCTCCAGAAACATACTTCACATTACATAGTGATAAAAGCTGGCCCATACTTCTTTTTTCTTCCTGAAGTAAAGCATAAATCTTTTCTTTCACGCGGTTATGATACGCCGCAAGTAGCGGTTGTTTTCTTCCATTAATAATAGGTACAACCGCATCATATTCATTGCTCGTTTGCTCTAGTAAAATGGCAAACCATTGATGCGAAACGTTTGGTGCATCGCAAGGCATAATAGCGTACCAATCTGCTTCTATGTATTCCATACCTGATACAATGCCCGCAAGCGGTCCATTTCCTTTATAGTGCGGGATATCTTCTATAACAGGAACTTGTACGAATTGCTCTACTCGCTCTTTTATATCAGTATGGCTAATTACTACAATGTCTTGCAAAGTAGTTCCCATCACTTTCACAATATGCTCAACAAAAGTAGTTCCCTTCCAAATTGCTAACGCTTTCGGCTCACCAAATCTACTCGACATACCGCCCGCTAATACAATTCCAGCACACTTACTCATTGGCGATGCAGCTCAAATGTAATATGGCCTAATTCCGGTAAAATTAATTTATTCATCGCAAGTCGAACCGCTCCGCTAGACCCTGGCATCGAGAAGACTACTTTGCGCCCAATTGTACCACCAATCGCTCTACTTAACATTGCGCTGCTTCCGATATCTTCTAAATAACTAATCATACGGAACAGCTCACCAAATCCAACAATTTCTTTATCTAATAACGCTGATACTGCTTCAATTGTGACATCACGTTTCGTAATACCAGTACCGCCGTTTGTTAATACAACATCTACATCTCCCTTATGATAACCAGCTAACACCGCTTGCTGAATACTTTCTTTATCATCTTTTACAATTTCATAAGAAGTTACTTTATGTCCCGCTTCTTTTAACAATTCATGTAATAGTTGTCCGCTCTTATCTGTTTCTTCCGTACGTGTATCGGAAATCGTAACAATCTTGCAACGCACTTCTTTTGGAGCTTGCTTTTTATGTTCAGTTACACTCATTTTTTATCTTTCCTTTCTTAAAGACTTTTCTTCATTTTATCATACATACCTTTACACAATTATGTATGAAGCCACTCATGCGGCATGATACAATATAAGTATACTAACCCACAAAAAGGAAAGTGTACTTTCTTATACTCCTAGACTACACATCTTTAGCTACTCTTTATATTTTCTACATAATAGAATTCAATTTTAAAACTTGTACTAAAAAATAAATTGGAGGTCTACATAGTATGGAACTTTATAAAAAATTAACAACAACATTTATCCTCTTATTCATCGCTTCAATCACTGTCGGCTTTTCCTTAAAAGGCGCAATTCCATACGCTACATTAGTAAGCATTATATTTGCGACACTATTTTTACTAAGTAGTGCCTTTTGCGCAAGTAAAGCACGTCAAATGAAAGGTTGATTACATATGTTCAGAAAGAAATCAATCTTTTGTAAATCATGTAAAACAGAAATACAAACGTATGAAAAAGCGTGGATTCATATGCCCTTTCCGGCGAATGGCATGACGAATATGAAAAAGTATATTGAATTAGAAGGACAAATTTATTGTAGTTCGTGTGTTGAGATAATGAATAAAAACCAGTAAATACAAAAGGGGTGTTTACATTGTTTGAGTCCAACCGTATCCAGTTACGAAAGTTTTCCGAAGATGATATTCTAACATATTATAAATGGCATAATGATATAGACGTTATGAGTTCAACTACACTTACTCTTGATAAATATTCCTTTCAAGACACAGAAAAACTTTGCCAGCAATTTATTCATTCTTCGAACTCTAAGAGCTATATCATTGAAGAAAAAGCTACGCATCTTCCAATTGGTATTACTTCTTTAATTCATATTGATTCGTATAATCGAAACGCTGAATGCATTATTGATATTGGTAAAAAGGATTACTGGGGACAAGGTTATGGGCAGGAAGCTTTAACCCTATTATTGGATTATGCATTTTTAGAATTAAATTTACATCGCCTTTCTTTACGAGTATTTTCTTTTAACGATAGAGCAGTTAAATTATATAAATCACTTGGTTTTCAACATGAAGGAACTTGTAAAGAAGCTATATTCCGCAACGGCACTTGGCATGACATTGAACTCTTCGCTTTATTCCAACGTAATTATAAATAAAAAAAGCTTTGCGCTCACCGCGCAAAGCTTTTTTTCATATATTATAGACCAGCTTGCTCTTTTAAAGCTGCAGCTTTGTCTGTACGTTCCCATGATAGATCTACATCAGTACGTCCGAAGTGGCCGTAAGCTGCTGTTTGTTTGTAAATTGGGCGACGTAAGTCTAACATTTTAATAATACCAGCCGGGCGAAGATCGAAGTTGTTACGAACTAGTTCTACTAGTACGTCTTCAGATACTTTACCAGTGCCGAATGTATCAACTGAAATTGATACTGGTTGTGCTACACCGATTGCGTATGCAAGTTGTACTTCTGCTTTTTCAGCAAGACCAGCTGCTACGATGTTTTTCGCAACATAACGAGCTGCATATGCTGCAGAACGGTCAACTTTCGTTGCATCTTTACCAGAGAATGCACCGCCACCGTGGCGAGCGTATCCACCGTAAGTATCAACGATGATTTTACGTCCTGTTAAACCAGCATCACCTTGTGGTCCACCAATTACGAAGCGGCCAGTTGGATTAATGAAGAATTTCGTTTCTCCATCCATTAATTCTGCTGGTACTACAGCTTTAATTACGTGCTCTTTTAAATCGCGATCGATTTCTTCCCATGTAACATCTGGGTGATGTTGTGTAGAAATTACGATAGTATCAACACGTACTGGTTTACCATTTTCATCATACTCAACTGTAACTTGCGTTTTTCCATCCGGACGTAAGTATGATAATGTATCATCTTTACGTACTTCAGTTAAACGGCGAGCTAATTTGTGAGCAAGCGAGATTGGAAGTGGCATTAATTCTTGTGTTTCATTACATGCAAAACCAAACATTAAACCTTGGTCTCCTGCACCAATCGCCTCAATCTCAGCGTCAGTCATTTGACCTTCGCGTGCTTCTAGCGCTTGGTCAACACCCATAGCGATGTCAGCAGACTGCTCATCGATAGATGTTAAAACAGCACAAGTTTCTGCATCGAATCCGTATTTTGCGCGTGTGTAACCAATGCCTTGAATTGTTTCACGAACGATTTTCGGAATATCTACGTAAGTAGAAGTCGTAATTTCCCCCGCTACCAATACTAAACCAGTTGTTACAGTTGTTTCACAAGCTACACGTGCATTTGCGTCTTTTGATAAGATCGCATCTAAAATTGAATCAGAAATTTGGTCACAAATTTTATCTGGATGTCCTTCAGTTACAGACTCAGATGTGAACAGATGACGTTTTTTTGTCATGTGGTAAACCTCCCTACAGTAATTGTATATATTGTACGGAACTCATCCTTAATTTGCCACAAACTGCGACATACATTTATTCTCCCACACAAGCATACAGAAAAACCTTTCCTACTTTACATAGAGGAAAGGTTTAATTTGCTACTTGCATACTGCTTTTTGCCCTTCGCTCTTATCGTTCGAGACCTGTAGCCTCGCACAGGTTTTAGCACCTATTCACCTGCATTTATCAATACAAGTGAGGTTGCTGGGCTTCATCGGGCCTGTCCCTCCGCCAGCTCGGGATAAGAGAGTATCCGTCCCAACCTATACTAAAGAAATGATATTCATTTGTCAATT
Source organism: Bacillus sp. HMSC036E02 (assembly GCF_001836235.1). Lineage (NCBI taxonomy): Bacteria > Bacillati > Bacillota > Bacilli > Caryophanales > Bacillaceae > Bacillus > Bacillus sp. HMSC036E02. The sequence continues at coordinate 40,880 of NZ_KV827881.1, forward strand.
AATATTCACATTTTCCTGAAAGTTTTTCTCAATACGCCTGAAATGAAATATTAATAAGGAAATAATGCATTCACACAAACAAAAAGAAATAAATAGTATACATTATTTATATAATTGTGTTATACTCTTGTTGGGGATTACGAGAAATATTTCATTAAATGAAAAGGATGGTATATAAATATGAGTACTGTGAATGTCCAAATTGGTTTACACGAATTATTGAACGGAAGCAATGCACAGATTCAACTAAGTGTTCCGCAATTAGTGGAAAAAGTATTAATGCGAAATGAAGGGAAATTAACTTCTACTGGTGCCGTTTCTGCTTCAACAGGAAAATATACAGGACGTTCTCCTAAAGATAAATTTATTGTGAAAGAAGCATCGGTTGCTGACAAAATTGCTTGGGGAGCTGTGAACCAACCGATTTCTGAAGAACATTTTAATAAATTATATACTAAAGTTTTAGAATACTTAAAAGAAAAAGAAGAGTTATTCGTCTTCAAAGGATTTGCAGGCGCTGACCGCAATTACCGCCTACCAATTCAAGTTATTAACGAATATGCATGGCACAATTTATTTGTACATCAATTATTCATTCGTCCAACTGAAGAAGAATTAACGACTCATGAATCAGAGTTCACAATTGTTTCTGCACCGAATTTCAAAGCTGATCCAGCTGTTGACGGTACAAACTCTGAAGCATTCATTATGGTTTCATTCGAAAAACGCATCGTATTAATTGGTGGTACAGAATACGCTGGAGAAATGAAAAAATCAATCTTCTCTATTATGAACTTCTTATTACCTGAACAAGATATTCTTTCTATGCACTGTTCTGCAAACGTAGGTGAAGAAGGCGATGTAGCATTATTCTTCGGTTTATCTGGAACAGGTAAAACAACATTATCTGCTGATCCAAACCGTAAATTAATTGGTGATGATGAGCACGGTTGGTCTGATAACGGTGTATTCAATATTGAAGGCGGTTGCTACGCGAAATGTGTAAACCTTTCTCACGAGAAAGAACCACAAATTTTCGATGCAATCACATTTGGATCTGTTTTAGAAAACGTTATCATTAATGACCAAACGCGTATCGCAGACTATAACGATACTACTTTAACAGAAAATACTCGTGCTGCATACCCTATGCATGCGATCGACAATATCGTACTGCCAAGTGTTGCTGGACACCCAAATACAATCATTTTCTTAACTGCTGATGCATCTGGCGTATTGCCTCCAATCAGTAAGTTATCAAAAGAACAAGCTATGTATCATTTCTTAAGTGGTTACACTAGTAAACTAGCAGGAACAGAGCGCGGTGTTACATCTCCGCAAGCAACATTCTCAACTTGCTTCGGTTCACCATTCTTACCACTTGATGCATCTCGCTATGCTGAAATGCTTGGTGAAAAAATTGAGAAACACGATGCGAAAGTATTCTTAGTAAACACTGGCTGGACTGGTGGCGAATACGGCGTTGGTAAACGTATGAACTTAGGTTACACTCGTGCAATGATTCAAGCTGCATTAAACGGTGAACTTGCGAAAACTGAAACAGCTAAACATGACATCTTTGGTCTTGAAGTTCCACTTCACGTACCAGGTGTACCTGACGAAGTGTTAATGCCTGAACAAACTTGGGCTGATAAAGCTGCTTACAAAGCAAAAGCAATCGAACTTGCAAATGAATTCAAAGCTAACTTCAAAAAGTTCGACAGCGTATCTGAAGACATTATTAACTTAGGCGGTCCAATCGCTTAAATTAAAACTTTCTGTTGAAATAACCCTTTACTCATATGAATAAGTGTCGTGTAACCGTAAAGTTTCGCGTACTCACCGACAAAACCCAATGCGGCTTAACGGTTTATACACACTTACATAAAAAAGAAGCTTACGTGAAAACGTAAGCTTCTTTCTATATCTTATATAAAGTGAAGCGCTAATCTCTTCATCTGTGACTTAGATTATAAAATTACAGCTGCAAATTTATACATTATATCCCTACTCGCTACATCTCTCTGGTTTCACACCACATGGGAGCAAAAAAGGTCCTGACCGCTTCTATCCGTGGCTGGATCATCTATTCCATCTAAAAAGAAGTCTTTTATCTTTTTTAGCTCTTTGTTAGTTCTTTCTCATCTTTCATGCTATAGTATCCTAAATTAACAACAATTAAGAAATAACCACCCATAATCCCTACTGCAAATGCCCACATAACCATGTGGTGCTCAATTTCGTACATAATAATAGCACCCAAAATGGCAGCTGCAAAACGGTTAAACATACCGAGTGTCGGTGCTTTCGTCTTCTTTACAATACTATCTCCAAGCTTCTCAATTCTTCTCCCTAAAAGCCAAACGCAATACATACTTACAATAAGCCCAATTCCAGCGCCTAAAAAATGTGCCGAAAAAGGTGTTAACATCCAACCTAGTAACAAAATACCTAGTATATAATACGATTGGATTTTAAATGATCTTAGTGACATACTAATCATGCTGTACCTCTCTTCATTCGTTCTTATCTATCCAACAAAAAATTTCTTTCAAATTCATATTCCTTACATCCATTTCATTCAAATTAAAAACAACATAAACAGTATGTTTATGTTGTTTAAATATTTTTAGGAAATAATATTATACAAGATTTCAAACATCATATTCTCATATTTTGTGACGGTTTTTCAAACTTTTTTCGTCCATTTATGAAAAAAATGATATCAATCTATGAACATACGGATATGATGTAATAAGCACACAAATAAAGGGGGCGTCTAATGATTTATTTTTTAATGGCTCTCATTCACCTCATTATCCCTGCACTTATTGGACTTTCATTGTATTGGTACACGAAAAACCATAGCATTTTTTACGCTGTCCTCGGTGTTCTTCTTCCAGGTATTATTCTTATTACACTCTTCCGTATTCCATTTTTAAACTTAATTCCACTTATTACTGCTATCTTATTTCTCATCTTCTTACCAAAAATAAAAAAATAGGAAAGCAGATCATAGGTGATCTGTTTTCCTATTTTGATATAGGTTCCCCTGCAATAGAATGAACTTTTACTTTCTCCGATTTCACAAACCATAGACCGACAAAAATGATAATTCCACCGATGATTTGTTGAAACGATACATATTCATTTGCCCAGACAGCTGCAAATAGAACAGCTACAAGCGGCGTTATATACATATATACCATCGTATGTGACGCCCCAATTTTTTGAACACCAACATACCACATTACTAGACCAAATACTGTTACAAAGAAAATAGAATATAGTAAAGCAAATAGTGTCATTCCGTGAGTAATGTGAAATGGCATGACAAACACATGTGGACCACTTAACAATAATAGCGGAATCGCACCCACTAATGCAGACCATGCTGTAACACGTAATGCTGAATATTTTTTAATTAATGGTCCTGCTAAAACAGGATAAAGCCCCCAGCATATTGATGTAATAAGTCCAATTCCATTGCCATAAAAAGAACTAGTAAGCGAATGTCCTGCTACTAAAACTAATGCTGCACCAACAAAGGCAGTCATAGAACCGATTAACTTTCGAGAAGAAAAATTTTCTTGTTTCAAGAAAATCGCAAATGCAGTTGTAAAAATAGGTGAAATAGAAATGAGTAAAGAGGCATTTGTAGCAGATGTATATTTGACAGTTTCCATAAATAACGTTTGATACAGTACAATACCTACAATGCTAACGATAATTAATCTAGGTATATCCTTTCGCTCCATATAAACCGACTTTTCAATAAAAAAGGTAAGGAGTAACAGAAGCGGTGCCGCCGCCATCATGCGAAGTGCAGTAAACTCAATTGCTGTAAATTCTAAAAGTCCATACTTCGCAATTGTATAGTTAATCCCCCAAATAATAACAACACTTAAAATTAACAACTCAATTCCCCATCTTCTCATGCGTATCCCCTCCGCAAAGAAGATTATACAGAAAATTCAATCACATGTACATTTCATTATGTGAAAAAATCTTTTTACTATTGAAACGTTTTGGTAAATGAAATTATATCAGCGATTTTCTGAATATATCGGCGCAACTCCATTTATATCAGCGATTTCCCAAATATATCAGCGCAACTCCATTTATATCAGCGATTTTTTCAATATATCGACTTATCAACAAAAATCGACAATAATAGCGACTTATAAAATAAAAAAGGTGATTCCAAAATACATTTTGGAATCACCTTTCCTTTACTATATTCGAACGTGTAACTTCATATTTGGATTATAAAACTGGCTTGGGCTCTTCAACTGAAAAGTCCCTCCACCTTCATGCCAATCAACAGTTAACTTATCATCCATAAATACAAGCTTTGTACGATCAGCGATAAAGTTCATTGTGCTTGATTCAATATCCACATCGCGCTCATCTTTCTCTGCTACAGCTACTAAATCGATAATTCCGCTCATAACACAACCGCAACCTTCATTATCGTAAAATAACTTTATATATTTCGCTTCACTTGGAATCGTATCCATAATCTTTTTATATGCTGCTTCTGTTACAGTAACGTACATACGTTAATCTTCATCCTCTCTTCTCTTATCATTCATATATTGTATCACCATTTTTCTCAAAAGTTATATACAGAAAATTAAGACTAATATACAATGTATGTGATAAAGTTTCAGCAATCGAGCTTTTATGAATAGTTCATGCAGGAGAAAGGAGGTTTACTATCCGTGTTCAAACTCCTATGTTATTAGGTCTATTGGGTAGTTTCTTCATTTCTAGCGGAATACTGTTACAGCATGTACTTCCCTATTCTCCTTCTATCGGCTGGATTCTAGGTTTTATTTGTTACCTATCCGCTTCTTATTTTACTACGAAGAATACAAACAACTCATAAAGCAAAAATCATCTTAAGGAGGATTATCAAACATGCCAGCCTTAAAAAAAATAGAGCAATCACTCAATCACTTATTCCAAATTGAAAAATACGGAAAAGATAGTGCCTTTAGTCGATTTATCCCAGCCGTATATGATCCTATCAAATTTCCTTGGCAACAATTTTTCGAAGCAAATTTTGTAGATTTATTTAACGGCCTTATGATGCACGGATCTGAAAATGTAAACAAAGTATTTTTAGCTGTATTCCCTACAGGTGACGTTCTTGAAACATTCATTTCACAATCCACACCTGGTGATTTACTCTTTATGCACCATCCCCTTGTAATGGAGTGTGGTGATCCGCTTGGAAGATCAGGTCGCGGTTTCATACCAATTCCTGAAAAATATTTGCAAGGAATAAAAGAAAAACAACTTTCTATATATACATGTCATGTACCAATGGATTTTCATCAAACGCATGGAACGAGTATTTCAATTGCAAAAGCATTAAACGCTACTGTAGTGGACGACTTTGCATATGGAGGTCCAGAACAAGAACCAATTGGTCTTATTTGTGAAATAGATGAAACATCAACAGAAGCACTCCAAAAACATCTAAAACAACTCTTCCAGATTCCTTACACAGACTTCGAAGGTAAACGACATGATTCCATTAAAAAAATCGCAATTATCGCTGGGTGTGGCGATGTTGTATCTTTAATGAAGGAAGCAGAAGAAAAAGGTGCTGAAGCATATATTACAGGAGAAATCCATTGCCATATCGACAATGATTACGGCCGACATAAATACTCGCTCATTATGGATTATGTAAAAGAAACGAATATGTCTCTAATTGGTGTATCACACTCTGCCTCTGAATATTTAGTGAAAGAGACATTGATGTATGATTGGTTTAAAGAAAATTTTGATGTGGATGTTATTTTGCTTCCGCAGGAGAAATGGTGGCTCTAACGCTATCATTTTTTAAATTTATATACACAATACAATCGACCACAGAAAAATAGAGAAATGTGAAAGCACCACCTGTACCAACGTAAATGCTTTCGTTGTGCCGGAAAACAAACCTACTGGTAGCACCGAGTTTACTGGTGCTACCAGTATTACAGCATGAATATATATTCTATTTTTCTAATCACTGACATATAGCAATTCATTTCATAAAAAAAAGACCCGAGATTCGGGTCAACAAATAGAAATATAAATGAACTACAACAAATAACAGACAAAGCCATTATATATTTTTCATAGTAAAACATCCATTATTTTCTTTTTACACTATCAATATATTATTTTTCGTTATCGTCCTCTTTTTTAGAACGTCTACCTAAGAAGAACACAAAAGCATTACTTCCAAATAAGTGATGTTTTTTCTATTTAATGCAGTGGTAACATAACCTCAACCGTTGTTCCAACCCCAACTTCACTTTCAAAACTCATTTTACCATTGTGGTCTTTAATAATTTTTTCTGTAACTACTAAACCTAGACCAGTTCCTGTTTCTTTCGTTGTATAAAAGGCTTCATTTAACTTTGGAATTTTATCTTTTGGAATACCACATCCCTCATCTTTCACTTGAACGATGATTCCATCTTTTACAGTAACTTTAATCGTAATTGTTCCCCCAACTGACATTGCTTCAATTGCATTTTTGATTAAATTAAAAAAGACCTGTTTTAATCGTTTTTCATCACATGTAATGGACGGTAAGTCTTTACTGTAAATACCTTGTATGTGGACTCCTTGTTTTAAAGCAGGCTTTTCCATAACTCGAATAACATAAGAGATAATTTCTTGTATGTTATGAGTTTCTGATTCTAGTGATTTAGATTTCTCAAATCCACTAAGTTCTGTAGCAATTATATGAATCCGATCTACTTCTTGTTTCATAATATCACTATAAATTTTATCCTCTGGATGCTTGTCGGCTTGTTTATTCACAAGTTTTTTTAAGTTTGCTAAAGGTCTTCTAATCTTATAACCAATAACCGTTGCCATTTTTCCAACAGCTGCTAGTTTTTCTGTCTGTTTTATTTCTTTGTCCATCATCTCAAGCGTACGAACGTAAGACTGAACCCTCAAAAATATAATCCAACATATAATAGTAAATACACTATATAATGCCATTGGGATTAAAACGAGAGAAGATTGAATAATGATTCCTGTAAGAGCGTACTTCCCGACAAGTATCGCTGGAACTAACCAGAAATATCTTTTGTTCACAAAGATTGGTGCGAACAAAATAAAAAATACTTCTACTATATTTCCACCGTCAAATTCCGCATCGCTACCATAATAAATCATAATGTTATGGATACAATCTAATACATTATAGCCAATTAGAATAATATACTTTACCACAAAAACATTCTTCCATTTCATAAAGTATATTCCACTGCAAAACAATACTACCGTCAAAAAGTAAAGCCATAAACCTAAACCATCTTCAAACTTTCCTACGCCTTCTTGCTCTCCCGCGATTAAAGGTACGATAAATTCATAGGCAAGATCATACACAAAAAATATAATAAAAAATAAACTTAAAAATACTTTCAATGCCTTTATTTCTTCATTTTTAAATATATAGCCTTTATTCATATGGTAACTCCTAGCTTTTCTTCCACTTGGATTTCAGTATTTCCACACTTCCTTGGGAGAATGATGTCTATTCTCGTTCCAGTATCTCTTTCACTTGAAATATGCAGCTCACCAAGGTGCTCGGCGACAATTCGATTCGCTACCGTAAGTCCCAGACCAATTTTATCTTGTTTCGTTGTATAAAAGGCTTCTGTAACACGGGTTAAGTTTTCTTGCTTAATACCATGACCATTATCGATTACGCTGATTATTACATATTCTTTCCCTTTATTCTCTAATTGCAAATGTAATATGCCACCTTGTTCCATTGCCTCTAAAGCATTTTTTATCGTATATAAAAAGACTCCTCTTATTTTTCGTTCATCACATTCAACTTCTATTGTTTTTTCTTCCACATTAGAAATAAACTGCACGTTTAATTCATTCATTTTTCCGCGAAGACTTGTTATTACTTGTAATACAATTTTTCCTACATCATGTTTCTTATAAATAGAAGGTTTGCATGTAGCAACTTCCATCAACTCACTTATCATATTATTCATATTTTCTATTTCAAAAATCATACGTTTATAAATAGGATCCTCTTCATGCTTCTCTCGTTGTAATTGCGTAAATCCTTTTAATGAAGCCAGTGGATTTTTAATTTCATGTCCAACAGTCGCTGCCATTTTTCCGATTACTGCTAATTTTTGTGATTCACTAGCAATCGCAATACTTTCCTTTACGGCTGAAAGATATTGTAAAAATCGATTTAAAATGATATATGCAGCTATTAACATAAGCGTACACATAATAAGGAACATAAATGCTTTTACTTCCTCTAATACAAATAAATAAATTAAATATTTTCCTACAATAGAGGAAAGTAAAAACACATAAAATTTTTTATTTAAAAATATAGGTACAAAGAAAATGAGAATAATTTCTATTATATTTGTCGCATCAAACGCCGCTTTATTATAAAAAACATATGCAAATATATTAGCGATTTCTATCGCTATGTATGCAAATATCCATGCATATTTAACAAGGTTTGCCTTCTCTTTTTTCATTAAATATATATTCACGCACAGTATTGCTACTCCGCAAATAACTTGCCATATTATGTTGTATCCCTTATCCATTATTGATTTATCTTCTAATACGATTGCATAGAAAATTTGATATACAATAACAATGACATATAACACCCATAAAAGGATTTTTGCATTCTTTTCTTCTTCTTTATATGATAGAAAACTTTCTTTCACTTCAACACCCCTTCAAAATAATATCTCGAAGAATACCATTTATTATAATAAATGATTTTCATAGACAAACAAAGATAAATCGAACATTTGAGGAAAATCGTACCAAAAACGCAATATATTTAGACTATATACAGAGCATAAAATCTATGATCATTAATACGTATATTATGGAGGATGTTTTATATAGACGGCCTAAAAAGTAAAACAAAGCTTTTAGAATGGAGCCTATTGATAGAACAGGGGGAGTTTTATGTTTGTTACTGTCGAGAAAGATGTGCATATTTTTGTGCAAGACGTTAATCCTGGTCCAGGTAGTAAGACTGTTTTCTTCGTTCACGGATGGCCTTTAAATCATCAAATGTATCAATATCAACTCAATGTTTTACCAGAGCATGGCTTTCGCTGTATTGCCATGGATATACGAGGGAATGGGCAATCTGATAAGCCATGGACTGGTTACACGTATGATCGATTAGCCGATGATATCGCAATTGTTCTGGAAGCACTTCAAGTAGAGAACGCTACATTAGTCGGTTTCTCAGTTGGTGGTGCTCTTTCTATTCGCTATATGTCTCGCTATAATGGCCGCCGCATTTCTAAGCTCGCATTAATTGACGCTGTCTCCCCCTCTTTCGTTAAAAATCAAGAGTCCCCTTACGGTGTACCGAAAGAACAAGCAGATGCTCTCATTAATCAAATGTATGCTAATTTACCAAAATTTTTAAATGATGTATCTTTATCCTTTTTCAATAGAAACTTAGGAGCTGCAACCCTTGAATGGTTTTCTTATCTCGGTATGCAGTCCGCTTCTTATGCCCTTATCAAAATTTTACAAGCAGCTGCAAATGAAGATGTAACGAAAGATTTAAATAAAATTAACGTCCCAACAAAAATCTTCCACGGCGTTCACGATCAACTAATTCCTTACAAAAGTGCTGAACTTACACAACAACGAATTAAAAATTCTCAGTTACATGCTCTTACAAATAGTGGTCATGGTTCACCAATCGATCAAGCGGATGAATTAAATAAAGAACTGATAAAATTTTTACAAACATAACAACTGCAATATAAGAATGAAAGTTAACATAATCGTTTTTATAAAACATAAAATTCACACATTTCTCACAAATACACGAATAAAACGATTACATTTTCATATATACTAAATGTACAAGTAATACTCCCTAAACCCAGCTTGTCTGGTTACCCCGTTAAATACTATGAAAAAAGAACTTGTATCGTTATACAAGTTCTTTTTGTTTCTTTTATTTAAAGAGGATATCTTTACTATATTGATTTCCAACGAGTAAATCATATTGAAGCATTTTATATTGCTCTAACATTTCGTTTTGTTTCTTTGTTAAATCATTGATTACTTCTCCATTTTTATCAACTTTTAATTCATCTCTAAGCACTGGTATTTCCTTGTAAAGTTCCGATAAAAATTGATAAAATAAGGATTTATTTAATCCTGCATAATCAAAAATAAGATTAGAAAAATGAATTGGGCTTACTAAACCTAAATTATCATTTGGCATATCAAAGTTTGCATACATTAATAACGGAGTTTGCGCCATCGCTAAACGTTCACTCGGTGTTTTTTCATTCGTTATATACCCGTTTTCTTTATAAAAAGATTTATTTGTTCCTAATGATGGAAGATGATCTCCAAAGAATACTAATAATGTAGGTCTATCTAAATTATCTAGTTGCTCTATTAAATATTGAAGGGCCTCATCTGAACGTCTTAATCCTTCTGTATACGTCTCTAATTCTCCCTTTGATTCTTCATTTTCTAGACCGCTAATTTCTATTAGGTTTTCACCAAATCGGCCTTCTGTAAATGGAAAATGATTTTGCATCGTAACTGCATGAATAAATGTTGGCTGTTTTTGTTCCTCTAACTCAGCAATTATCTCTTTACTCATCGCTAAATCACTAATATAATCTCCATCAATATCCACATTTTCCATCGTGTCCTCTGCATTAAACTTATCAAATCCTAACACCTTATATACATCGTCACGTTTAAAGAATGTGCGACCAAATGAATGAATTGCACTTGTATAATAACCTTCTTTTTTCAACGCCGTAGGGATTGATGGAACTTCTTTCTTATTTGTAATAACCTGCTGATATGGTATAGAACCTGGCTTTAACAAACTCATTGAATAACTTGTTAATGCCTCAAATTCAACGTTCGCTGTATTTCCCCCAAATGTAGGAGAAATAGTTTGTCCCCCAGGAAAGTTTTCTATATAATGATGCAAATTTGGTACAGGATCTTCACTAAAAGAAAGGTTGGTTACTTTCGTCGGATCCCAAAACGATTCACTCATTACAAAAATAATATTCGGTTTCTCTTTTTTCTTTTGATTCCCTATATTTCCACTATATTGTTTTTTTATATCGTTTGCTATTTGAAGCATATTTTCTTTAGAATAATTTTTTGGTTTTTCCATAACTGTTGTATCTAAATTGCTAATAAACCCAAGTACAAAACCATTTGAAGCGTAGTTCTCATTTTGATTCCACAAAACAAAATCTACACCTGATTTTTGAAATACTTTATTCATAAATGTATTCGCAAAATTACCGTACGCATATAGAACAAAAATAGATCCTACTACTAATAAGGCTCTTATTCCTAGATGAATCTTTACATTTTGAATGTACCTTCTCATATATATCCCTGCTACAATACAAGCTACGATACTTACGATAATGACAAAAATATAACTCCAACTAAAATAGTCCATCACCATCGGTATAACAGATTGCATATGCGTAATTTGTGTGAAATCAGAAGGATATAACGGATCACCTCTGAAAATAAGCTTCAAATAATTCACAATACATAAAATGACTAACGTACAGCTCGTTAAAACCATACTTAGAAAAACCTTACCTATTAAATTATATACAAGAATATATATTGCATAAATTACTACAAAACTTAATATAAACTGCATATTATAAAAGTAAATCCAATTCATTGCCTCTATGAAACTCATATTAACTTGCATGACAATATAAAATAACGCTACTGTATGAGCTAGTAAAAGTAATATAAAATGCACTCGCAGGGATGCTCTAAGTATAGACATCTCTTTTTTATTGAAATGCGTAATATAAAACGTTATGCCCCATATGAAAATCATCATAACACTTAAAACAAGCTTTTGATTTAAATGATCTTTCATCATGTCTAAATTAAAAACCTTTAAAATCATAAACAGCATAGTTATTACTAATAAAGTCACCATACTACTTATAATGCTAGAAATTAATATATTTCTTTTTGGAAGATGAAAAAGTGTAGAACCATACTTCAATTCATTCCCTCGTTTCTATGTCTTAATTTCCCCCGCATCGAAAGAACTATTTCTATTAAAATAACATATATTACATATTTCGTCTGCATACTTGCTTCTACCATAAATGTATTGTCTTAATATTCCCTTAATCAACAGTTAAATTATGGTATACAAATTACTCATTCTTGAAAAGCTTAATTTCAGCACTCCACTTTATGATGTAATAACTATTTTTTAGAAATTCTTAATGCTATTAAAGATTCCACATGAAAATACGAAAGAATTAATAAACAGGCGTTGCACGTTTTTAACAACTATTACTATAACGAAAAGAACCTGCCACAAGACAGGTTCTTTTCGTTATTTTATGATAAAAGAGAAAATGATTAGCATGTGTATTATATAAAAGGAAGCAGCCATATTTTCCATACGATACATACGAGCACTATAACTACAAAATCAAAAAAATCTAATCTCGGTCCTTTTTTCATATTCATATGTAGCCACATATGAAACCATTTTATTTTTGTATATTTATGGATGTTTTTCTTTACAAATCGGTAAATAAGCATTTGCATAATAAAAAATCCGGCCACAAAAATAAATAATAAGATGAGAAATCCAATCACAAAATTCCTCCTATTTTTGTAGCGTTTTTTCTACTATCCGATTTTTCAAAACCCACTCTTCAAACTGGGCACTTCCAAATTCCCAACTAAGATCGCGAGCATGTACAGAAAAAACGTAATAACCGGCATATTCGTCCATAAACCTACCTAACTCTACATCGTCTTTCTGAATACCGTATACTCCAAAATTAAAATACACATCCCATACGTCTTCATTCTTCCTCTTATAAGCGATCGATTCCATATCACATTCTGTCCCGAAATAATCAAGATGTAAATGTACGCTATCATCGTATTCGTACTCCATTTTATCACCCCTTATATTTGTACTTCTTTACCACCCAAAAAATTCCTGCTATCTACACTCACATATGGGCACTTACCTACATATCATGCTTGTAGAGTGACTTCTAGGAGGTGTTATATAGTGAAAAAATTAATCGCGATTTTTTGCATCATGTTACTAGCTGTTTTTACTTTTGCTGCTTGTAGTAGTAAAAAAGAAAGTACGAAAGAACAAACTCAAAACATTCGCGTTGGCGAAGTTACCCATTCTCTCTTCTATGCCCCATTATATGTCGGGATTGAAAAAGGATTTTTTAAAGATGAAGGACTAAATATTGACCTACAAACAACAGCTGGTGGCGATAAAACGATGACCGCCCTATTATCTGGCGGAATTGATATTGCTCTCGTCGGTTCTGAAACGTCTATTTATGTTCATCAACAAGGAGCGAAAGACCCTGTCATTAACTTTGCACAGCTTACACAAACAGATGGGACATTTTTAGTTTCACGTAAAAAACTAGACTCTTTTAATTGGAATGACGTAAAAGGTGTTACATTTTTAGGACAGCGTAAAGGCGGCATGCCGCAAATGGTTGGGGAATACGTTTTAAAGAAAAATGGAATTGATCCTCGGAAAGATACGAACTTAATTCAAAATATCGAATTTGCTAATATTGCAAATGCCTTTGCATCTGGTACAGGAGAGTTTGTGCAGCTCTTTGAACCGACTGCAAGCATATTCGAAAAAGAAGGTAAAGGTTATATCGTCGCTTCATTCGGAAATGAATCTGGTACTGTTCCTTATACAACGTTCATGGCAAAAGAAAGTTTCTTAAAGAAAGATAAAGCTGCTGCTGAAAAGTTCACACGTGCGCTCTATAAAGCACAGCAATGGGTTGATACACATAGTCCAGAAGAGATTGCTGATGCTGTTTCTCCGCTATTTAAAGACACTTCGAAAGACATTACAGTAAAAGTAATTGAACGGTATAAAAAACAACATTCTTATGCGACAAATCCACTACTAGATGCGGAAGAATGGAAACAGCTCCAAACGATTATGAAAGATGCTGGTGAATTACAAAAAGAAGTCCCACATGAAGCGCTCGTCAATACAAAAATTGCCGAAAGCGTTATTAAGAAATAGAGGCGAAGTGTATGAGTTTTTTACAAATACGTAACGTTTCTCACTGTTTTTTCGCAAAAGAGAATGCCAAACTTATTCTCGAAGATATGAGCTTACAAGTGGAAGAAGGCGAATTTATTTCTATACTCGGCCCAAGTGGTTGCGGTAAAACAACGCTCCTCTCAATCATTGCTGGACTACTTGATCCAATTGATGGTATCGTCTTTTTAGATGGTGAACCAATTACAACGAAAACTTCATCTATGGGATATATGTTGCAGCAAGATTACTTATTCCCGTGGAAAACAATTGAAGAAAATATTATGCTTGGACTTCATATTCGAAAGATTTATGATGAACAGATGAAAGAACATACTTTAAATCTTTTAAAACAAGTCGGTCTACATGGGGTAGAAGGACAATATCCTCGTGAACTATCCGGCGGTATGCGTCAACGTGCTGCTCTCGTTCGAACGTTAGCAACTGATCCGAAAATTTTATTACTAGATGAACCATTCTCCGCACTCGATTATCAAACGAAATTAAAACTAGAAGAACTCGTTTTCAACTTACTAAATAAATATAAGAAAACATCACTACTTGTTACTCACGATATTGAAGAGGCGATTGCGATGAGTGATCGTATTTATTTACTGCAAGCGAATCCTGGAAAAATCGCAAAAACCTTTATCGTCCCGGAAAGTATCCGTTCTTTATCACCGTTAGAAGCACGCCATCACTACGATTTCCCAGCCCTCTTTCAAGATATATGGAAGGAGCTGGAACGACTTGGATAATATACAACAACTACATGAACAATTTCGAAAGAAAGAACGCAGGCGTGCTTGGATTGCTCGCTCATTACAGCTTTTACTACTTATTCTTTTCTTTGCACTATGGGAAATAGCTAGCAAAAAAGAATGGATCGATCCTTTACTCTTTAGTTCTCCTTCGAGTATTTGGGATCTCTTCTTAACGAAATGGATCGATGGTTCACTTTGGGTCCACATATGGACGACATTGCTGGAAACAGGAGTAGGCTTCATTCTCGGAACGGTACTCGGTGCTATTATTGCCACGTTTCTTTGGTGGATGCCACTTCTAGCCCGCGTACTTGATCCTTACCTCGTCGTCCTAAATGCAATGCCAAAAGTTGCACTCGGTCCAATCATCATCGTTATTTTCGGTCCAAACATTTCATCTTCTATCGCAATGGGAGTAATCATTTCCATCATCATTACCATTCTCGTTATTTACAGTGCATTTCAAGAAGTCGATTCTAACTATATAAAAGTGATGGACACATTTGGCGCAAATAAATGGCAATGTTATAAGCAAGTCGTTCTCCCTGCATCCTTTCCAGCAATTATCTCAACGTTAAAAGTAAATGTTGGTTTATCCTGGGTCGGTGTTATTTTCGGAGAACTTCTCGTTTCCAAACAAGGACTTGGCTACTTAATTAGCTACGGATTCCAAGTCTTTAACTTCACACTCGTCTTACTTAGCGTACTACTCACATGTGTTCTTGCAACTCTTATGTATGTATTTGTTGAGGCATTTGAAAAAATTCTAATTGGAAAAAGAAAAAGAAGCTGACTCAAAACAGTGCGCTATAGTCAGCTTCTTTCTTTTACCTTTTATCACACATTTTCGTTTCATTTGTAATGTTTCCATCCGCAACCGTAACTGTATGGAAACAGTCTTTCACACGTACTGTAACGACATTATCTTTTCGATCTATCACATGATAATCATTAAACTTTTCATTCAAAGCACTACGAATTTGCTCCCCTTCAAAAATCGGAAAACCGTGAGACATTACCCAAATGAGACCAGCAACAGCAAGAATCGTTTTCATACGTTTCATTACCTCCTCGAGAGTAAACTTATAGTCCCTACAACACGCGCATTATAATTGTGTCTAAATTGTGACATTTTTATACTAATTCTATTTTATACCGCAAGTTCCTTCTTCTTTTTAATAAAAATACAGAATTTTCAATTTTATCAACATAAAAAAACGCAAAGAATTAAAAATTCTTCACGCTTTTCTTTAACGAAACTATATCGAAAGCATAACTCACATTAGTCTCCACTTTGTTGTTCTATCGTTTTTGAAACATCATATAATCCCGACAGCACTTCCGCTCTCATTTTTACAAGCTCAGGGAACTGATAGAAGAAAGCAATTTTTTTATATTTTAACTCTGTTCCTTCTTTCACCTTTTTTGAATCTTGTAAAATGAACGCTGTAAATGTATCTGCGATATCCTCCGTTACATTTGTTGTTCCATACAGCGATACAAAATCATCATGCTTTTCTTTATAAAATTCAATTTGTGCCTCTTCACTTTCTTCTACTTTCTTTTCTGTCCACTCTTGCTCAATTGGTTTCCAAAATTCATTATAAAATTGGTTAATATACGAAGTTTTTCTCGCACATCCATTTTTCAAGAACACCGTTTTACATTTATTTCGATATGATGAAATGTCTTTCTCTTCATCAAACGCCTCTAAATATTTCCTATCCACTGGTACTTGTTTATGCCCAATCGTTAATACGTGAGCCGTTTCATGAATTAATGTTTTCATCACTTCATCTATATTCACCCCAGAATCGAGCACGTCTAAACTAAGCAACCAATCTCTCGGGTCATCCATACTTGGCATGACATGGGCAACAACGCCGTCATAACCATCCGTTATTAAATCCAACCCTGTTATATTCTCACGATATTTCACTGGAATGAGAGTGCGATACATGTCCCATAACGTTTCATGATACTCTCTATCTTGCCGCTGGCTTAACAAATCATCTTTTGCTACTTTGTCATCTGCAAAAACTTTATTCAATCTCTTACGATCCAATTTCTCAAAATAAGGATCTACAATTTCATCATCATCGATATAATAAGAAGCTAAAAAGAAGTAATTGTCATCCTCTTCTTTTTTCTGTTCCGCCTCTTTCATATTCATACTTTCATACTCTTCTATGTCATAATCCTCTACTTTTTCAAGTTCTGAAAGTCCCTCTATCTTTTTATATACTTTTTGTAATGTTTTATCTCCTATTTGCGTACACTCTTCTTCTGTTTTACAAATTTCTTTTTCTTTCGTAACCTCGATAGCACTCTCGCATCCTGCAACTAAACTGCTTGCTATAATACAACACACTAACTTGCCATACAGTTCCTTCATACAATCCCCCATTATTCCATTCTACAAAATATCATAATCATTTTTTTACGAATATGCGATAATTAATTATAAAAACTGCAAGGAGGCTTCCCATGATTCGTGCAATCTTATTCGACTTAGACGGAACACTATTAGATCGGCGCCAATCTTTAGAACAATTTATTTATGAGCAATATAATCGCTTCGCCTCACATTTGAAGAGCATAGAGAAATCAAAGTATTGTTCTCGATTTCTTGAACTCGATAATAATGGCTATACGTGGAAGGATAAAGTATATGCTACTCTCCTTTCCGAATACAACATTACTACTTTAACGCAAGAACAACTACTACACGACTATATTACAAACTTCCAACATCATTGTATTCCTTTCAAAAACACGCATGAACTACTTCAACAGTTAAAACAGCGAAACATTAAAATTGGTATTATTACAAATGGTTTTACTGAATTTCAGATGAGCAACCTTCGAGCACTACATATACATACGTATACAAACACCATTCTCGTTTCAGAAGCTGAAGGAATTAAAAAACCTCATCCTGAAATTTTCGAACGTGCTTTGCAAAGACTAGATGTGAAGGCAGAAGAATGTCTTTATGTTGGAGATCATCCAGAAAACGATGTGCTTGGTTCTGAACAAGTAGGGATTCTTGGTGTTTGGAAAAAAGATTCGTTTTGGGGGAATTTTAAGCATTCACGTATCGTAGATGATTTGTTGGAGGTGCTTTCGTTTTTAGAGGTGGAGGTGGAGATAAAGTGAAACTTTAATCCGCCGCCCCCACCTACTTCATTGCTCCCGCTGAATTTTGAGGTGGGGGGTCTTACTGCCCGGCAAATAGCGAGATAAAAACATAATAATAGTAATTAAATCATATTAATGATTTTCATAATATATCGATTTACCGGAAAAAAGTGATAATAAAGGAAGAGGGGGCAGTTATTCAAAAACGCCTCCTCTTTCTTTATTATTCATACACTGTAAACTGTGGTTTACTCGGATGATCTTTTACTAGCGCATCATCTGGAAACTTTGAAACTTTTTGATATAAGGCAATGTCACCGATACAACCTGCTGTTAGTAGAATTCCTAAAAATGAGAGTGGCTCCAGATTCATAGCTAATCCCAATACAATTGGCAAAATTCCAGTTGGTAAAAACGGAAGCATTAACACTTTCTTCATTTGCTTTACTGTAACCGCCTGTTTAGAATGAGCATATGCAACACCTAATTTCCAATTAACGCCCCATTTTAGTTCACTCCACGGAACACCTCCGATATAGCGAAAGCCAATTAAATGTATTGCCTCATGAATACAAACGAGAACAATCATTGCGATAATAAAAAGAAACATCGTTAATAATGTAACTTCAACTTGAACCCCACCTGAAAGAAATATATGCAAATAACCAATTCCAAACGACAAAGCAATTATTATAAAAAATAAAGAAAAGTTTAATTTAACCATCGAAACAGTAACAGTCGTTTCTTTTCTTTTATCCATCTTCCCCCTCCTAAAATGTAAATATATCTTTACAAAATTGTATAATATAACCAAAATAATGTAAAGATATATTTACATTTATTCTTACATACAAAAAAAGAAACCGGCTACTTTACTTCGTAAAACAGCCGATTTCTTCTATATGTTTCATCGTACGCGCTAATACGTCATCGCGCATTATAAAGCTAAATTTTCTATTCGTTTTAATGTTGTCAGGAATGTCTTTTAATAAAACAGACCCTTTCGTTTCTTCGTAATGCGTATGTTCTTCTACCGCACTAATTGTTGCAAAATAAATGTTTTTAATGATTATTTTGTCTTTTCCAGATACTTTGTATTGTCCTAAGTAAGTTAAATCAGAAACTATGCCGCCGGTTTCTTCATGAACCTCTCGAACTGCCGCTTCTTCCGGTGTTTCCCCTAGTTCTACTTTACCACCTGGAAATTCAAGACCGCGACGTAAATGATGCGTTAATAACCATTGATCCCCGTACCGGCATACAACCCAAACATGCTTTGGCTCAGGAGAAAATGGATAACGTTCAAACGATAATTGTACAGTGTTGTGGTAATAATCTTTAAATTTGTACATGCCATTACTCCCCTATTGATGGTTACAAGTTTTTCCTACCACAAATTGTAGCATATTCTCGCTTTTCTGCATAATATTATCCAATTACAATCCATTGATTATTCCCATTTGCGCGACTAATTCTTTCGTCTCATGATTTCCTAAATCGTAAATCATTTTATATGCTTTTTGTAGTTGTTCATCATATCGGTCATTATTTGAATCGTGATGATACTCAACAAATGGAACGTGGGAGCGTACAAATGACCCTAAATCTTCTACATATGCTTGATCAAAGTGCTCTCTTAATTCCGTAATTTCCTCATCATTTGCGGAAATCTCAAAATTATACGTATCCGCCGTCTTCACTTGTGAAATTTGACCATTTCCTATTGATATATAATATGTTTTTTTCGTCTCCATGTAACACCCTTCTTTCATCCTTTTAATTTCTATTGTTTTCATCAATTACAAAATTATGTAAAATAAAGAAAAGGAGGGGTTTTATGTTCAAAATATTAATTATCGGTATTATCATCGTCCTAATCATCCTCGTACTCTCCATCATGACAATTAATAAAGGCTATGCTTATAAACATTCCGTCGATAAACTAGAAGATAATCCTTATACAAAAAAGAATAAGGATGATTCCTAATATGCTTCGTATACTCTGCATCATAGTAGCACTCACTGTGATCGTTATGTCGGCAATTGGATTATATACAGGTCAAAATAATTTTTTACCTCTTTCACAATTTCTATTAGGGGCTTTAATGTTTCTCATCGCATTTGAACAAATAAAGAAAAAGGAGGCAGCAACTGGATTTATTTGTATTATTGCCGGTGCTTTCATTTGGATAGTTCTCATTATTACCTACATAAAATAGAGGAGGTCTTTTATGCTAAAAGGGGGTCGGATTACTTTATCACTTATTGCCTTATCTATAGCAATCTATGGATTTTTTACTGGTAGTAGAGAAATAATGCCTTATATGTTCATCTTTTTAGGAGGTATGGCCCTCACCATAAGTTTAGAGGAAATATTAAAACGACAAACAGGAGGTAGTCTGCTCGCTCTACTAGCAGGGGCCGCTGCTTTATTTATTGGTTTCACAGAAATATTCTAGTAAATGGTCTAAAGGAGGCTATACAATGCTAACTCTAACTATATTACGGAGTTTTTTAGCATTTCTCATGCTTCTCTTACTCATTCTAAGCACTTATATCCATGTTACCGATAATTTTTCACTTCTCCCATACGTACAATTTATTCTCAGTTGTTTCTTTATTCTTCTAGGAATTAATGAATTGAAATCCGGACGAAAATCAATGAGTATCCCGTATTTTTTCGTTTCCAGTCTCATATTCTTCTTTTTAATATCAAACTACTTTCGTTATATGTAGAATGAAATTTTGACCAATTTAGCATTTATAATTATTTTCTCTCAGTAACTATTTCTTTCTACTTAAGGGGGATTCCATGTTAAAAAACATTCAAATTATAATCGCCACTATCGCTCTTTCTCTCGCCCTATTTAGCTTCTTTGCAAACTTCACTATTCTTTTACCTTACGTGTCTATCCTTTTAAGTATTATGTGTATCCTTTTTGGAATCGATGAAATAAAGAAGCAGCAAAAAACGAAAGCATTTGTTTATTTTCTCTGTTCTGCCTTTGTTTTATATGTTGGAGTGTCTAGTATACTTTCATAAAAAAAGAACATGTTCGCTCTTAATAAAATAAAAAACTGCCCTTTCACAGGCAGTTTTTCTTTTTATCCAAAAACTTTCTCAAGTTCATCTTTATCTTGGCTTAACCAGAAGTTCATTAAGCGTTGTGCTCCTTCTAAGTCGTGAAGCTTCGCTTGACCACATTGCGTTTCATTTGCAGCCGGAATTTCTGTAATTTGAACCGCATCTTTTAATGTTAGTTCTAATAAATCAATGATTTCTCGAACTGTCGGCGTTCCGCTCACTACAAGATAATATCCTGTTTGGCAGCCCATCGGTGAAATATCGATAATATCAAAATGCGGATAACGATCAATATATTTACGTAAATTAAATGCTAATAAATGCTCTAACGTATGAATAACATCTGGTTTCATTGCTTGTTTATTCGGTTGACAGAAACGAATATCAAATTTATTTACAATACCGTCACTACCTACATTGTGAACTCCGCAATGTCTTACATAAGGTGCCTTTACAATCGTATGATCTAATTCAAAGCTTTCTACTGATGGCATACAACATCTCTCCCGCTTTTAATTTAATTCCGTTATATCCAATATGATATAACGGAAATGCACATTAGTAAAGTATTATGTACAGTCGTGCTATAATACTTTAAGAATATGCTGAAAAGGAGACCGTTATGAAACAGATTTTTATTGGGATTATACGCTTTTATCAAAAGTTCATTTCTCCGATGACACCACCAACATGCCGCTTTTATCCAACTTGTTCTCATTATGGATTAGAGGCGTTTCAAAAACATGGTGCACTCAAAGGCTTTTGGCTTACTTGTAAGCGTATATTAAAATGTCACCCTTTCCACCCGGGAGGATTTGATCCTGTCCCAGATAAAAAGGATGACAAAGTAAATTCTTAATTGTCGTAACCATTCACAACTAAATCTAATTTTCCTGTATCAGGATCTATAACAAGACCGTGAACAGGTACTTCTTCCGGAAGTAATGGGTGGTTGCGAAGTACTGATACGCTATGTTCTACACTTTCTTCCACACTAGAGAAACCGCGCAAGAATTGTTCTAAATCGATTCCAGAATAACGAAGCATATCTAATTTCTCTTCTGTTATACCGCGTTCTTTCATTCTCTCAATCGTACTGCTTGCTTGAATTTTTGCCATACCACAATCATGGTGACCAACTACACATACTTCATCAGCGCCAAGTTCGTATACAGCGACTAAAATACTACGCATAATACTTCCAAATGGATGTGAAATAACAGCGCCTGCTACTTTAATAATTTTCACATCACCGTTACGCATATTCATCGCTTTCGGTAATAGTTCAACAAGTCGTGTATCCATACAAGAAATAATTACCATCTTTTTGTTTGGAAATTTCCCCGCTACAAACTCTTCATATTTTTTCTCTTCAACAAATTTCTCATTGTACTGCAAAATCTCTTCTAATGACTTCATAGTAAAGGACCCTCTTTTCTCTCGTTTACACTACATAAATAGTGTACCAAAATATGAAAAACTCAAAAAGGATATCGCTTTATAGTAAAAATAAGATATTTTCAGATAATCGACATAATTCTTTCAAAATATACACACATCTTTGTAACAAGTTTCACATACTTTAAACGTATTTTCACTATAAACTGATTGTAGATAATGTAAAAAAGGAGTGAATATTTATTATGTCCGACGTTCTGTTACTGAGTCGTTTTCAATTTGCAATTACTATTTTTTATCACTTTTTATTTGTACCTTTGACAATCGGACTTGTCATTTTAGTAGCATGTATGGAAACTCAATACGCCCGCACATTGAATCCAACATACCGTAAAATGGCAAATTTCTGGGGTAAATTATTTACAATTAACTTCGTAATGGGGATTATAACCGGGATTACGATGGAATTCCAATTTGGAACAAACTGGTCTGAGTACTCCAAATATATGGGAGACATTTTCGGATCACCTCTCGCAATCGAAGCACTCGTTGCCTTCTTCTTAGAATCTACTTTCATGGGAATATGGTTATTCGGTAAAGACAAAATTTCACCAAAGTTCCGTGCCTTCTGTATGTGGATGGTTGCACTTGGAACAAACATTTCCGCACTTTGGATTATTACAGCAAACGGCTTTATGCAAAACCCTGTTGGCTACGTAGTACGTAACGGCCGCGCTGAATTAAATGATTTCTGGGCACTCGTTACGAATCCATACGCTTGGAATATGTTCTTCCATACTGTAGTTGGTTGTTATATTGTAGGTGCTTTCTTCGTTATGGCAATTAGTGCCTATCACTTATTACGTAAAAATGAAGTAGAATTCTTCAAAAAATCATTTAAGTTTGGTTTAATGTTAGGCTTATTCGCCGCAACAATTACACCGTTTATGGGACATCAATCTGGTGTATCAGCAGCTAAATATCAACCCGCAAAAGGAGCTGCGATGGAAGCAGTTTGGGAAACTGGAAAAGGACAAGGCTTCTCAATTGTTCAAATTCCTGATGTAAAAAATGAGAAGAACTTTGAATTCCTTACGATTCCAAAACTCGGAAGCTTCTTCTACACAAATTCATTTGATGGCGAAATTGTTGGTTTAAAAGATATTCCGAAAGATGAACGTCCAAATGTTAACCTTGTGTATTATAGCTTCCGCTTAATGGTTGCACTCGGTATGTTCTTTATGGCATTAACTTGGTATGGTTTCTATTTAAACCGAAAAGGAAAACTAGAAAACTCAAAACGTTATTTAAAAATTACAATATGGTCTGTCTTACTTCCTTATATCGCGATTAACGCAGGATGGATTGTCGCTGAAGTAGGTCGTCAACCATGGACAGTATATAAACTAATGCGTACAGCAGAATCTGTATCACCTATATCTGTCCCGCAAATTTGGTTCTCATTAATTAGTTTAATTTTATTCTACACTTTACTTTTAATCGCAGACGTATACTTAATGCTGAAGTTCGCGAAAAAAGGACCTGCCGCATTAGAAGAACCTGCTACTGAGGGAGGTGTGGCTCATGTCTCATGATATGCTTGCAATCATCTGGTTCGGTTTATGGGGCGTGATTTGGACAGTTTACTTCATTCTTGACGGGTATGCACTTGGTAACGGAATGATTTTTCCTTTCGTTACGAAAGACCGACAAGAACGAAATCAATTACAAGAAGCAATTGGCCCGTTCTGGGGCGGTAATGAAGTATGGTTAATTACAGCTGGTGGCGCAACATTTGCTGCCTTCCCAGTCACATATGCTAATATGTTTAGTTATTTATATACACCGTTATTCTTAGTATTACTTGCACTATTTGCTCGTGCCGCTGGACTGGAATTCATGCATAAAGATGATTCACCAATTTGGCAAAAAACTTGTAAATGGGCATTTGCAATTGGCAGTTTCCTAATCGCCTTCTTATTCGGTGTTACATTCGCTAATCTTTATTACGGACTACAAATCGGAAAAAATGGCTATGAAGGAAATTTACTTAGCTTACTAAACCATTACGGTATATTAGGTGGTCTTTTCTTCACTACTATATTTGTCGTATCCGGTGCCCTTTGGGTCATGATTAAAACGACTGGTGAAGTATCTGATCGTGCTTATAAAATCGCAAGACCGTTTTCAATGGCAACTGCTATCATTTTAGCTATCTTCTATGTAGCAACTGCTAATCGGACAAACTTATTCCAAAACTTTACGGAATATCCGGTACTATTCATTCTTCCAGTACTTGCAATGCTAATGAGTGTACTCGCACTTATTATGGTGTACAAACATAAAATTGGCCTTGCATTCACATTCATTTGCCTAACAATCGCAATGTTTATGACAACTGGCTTTGCAGGTATGTTCCCAAGAATGTTACCATCTCGTATTAACGATGCATACAGTACAACCTTATACAACGCAGCTGGTAGTCAATTAAACTTAAAAATTATGTTCTTCGTTGCAATGGTCATGGTACCAATCGTTATTGGATATCAGCTTTGGAGCTACAGTATTTTTAAAAATAAAATTCATAAAGACTCTGCTAAAGGGTATCACTAAGGTAAAAAAAGACACTTCGTTTGAAGTGTCTTTTTTTGTACGTATGATTTTTGATAAGATGTTATATTTCTAATCTAACAACTATAATACAGAAGAATCATTAACAGCTCACAGCTAGAGTGTAACATACAACAAACATGTTACTTTATGCAATTTTGCATTTTAAAATTATAACGTTGATTGAATAACTTGATCATACGCATCATTATCCCTTACATCCGCCGTACTAATCCCGCTAAACGTTTGTACTTTCATTCCTGTATTTGATGACCCCGATCCATTATAAGCCTTCGTCTTTTCAATCGGCTGTACGTTATATTTATCCCCTACATTAATTGTTCCATTGCAATTTTCAATAATAACACCTTCCACAACTGCCGGCATTTTGTCACCCACTTTCATTTCTTTACTTTTATTTTATGAAAATCGCCTAGAAAAATAGCATGTTTCAATAAGAAAAAGCACTCAATTTGAGTGCTTTTTCTTTAAGCATAAAGACAAGTTTGGAGACAGTTGACTTCTTCAAAATTTTATTAGGGGTAATATTTTGAAAAAGAAAGCCTTTCATATGTAGGTTAACACCACTGGAATATATAGTAAATTGATAATATTTATACGGAAGATTGCTAATGTTTAGTATAGATAGTTTACACTACGCTAACAGTGAAAACTATCTATACTAATAAAAAAAGGTGCCTTCAAAAAAGACACATTTCAAAAACAGACACTATAAAACAGAATTATTTATTGTTATACGATTGTTAGATACAAAAAGTAGAGGGAAATGTTTGTATTAAATTCTGCTTTATAAAGTCTGTCTACAAATTATATTGTAATCCTCTTCATTTGAAAAAAAATATAATATGCACAATTGCATACAAAAAGAAAAAGCACTCTACTGAGTGCCTTTTCAACCATTTTACTTTTAATATATCGCTTTACATACATTGTAACATATGTATCTATATATTTTATTGAGAAAATTCTGAATCATTTTTTCTTTCATTTTCAATTATAAAATCATGTAATATAAAGGATATGTCAAATTATTATACAAATTGAGGTGTACTATATTTATGTATTTTGGAATTATTCCTCTTATATTGTTTATTATTTTTCTTATCTCCTATTTAAAAGATCCACGAAAAATAATAAACGGCTTTTTATTTAATGCCTTTTTCTGTTTTTTCCTTCTGTTTTGTATACTTGTCTCTTGGGACTCAAGTAATACTATCCTAGGCTACATAATAGTCTTACCTATTTTAGCAGTGATCGTTATGATTCCTTTCGGTGTTGTTGCTTTAATGTTTGGGCTATTTCTGAATGCGAGAATTTTAATGAAACGAGAAGGACGACGTTTTACTAACTGTTTAACACTTATTGCTGCTTTAGGTATTTTATTCTCTATATTATTCCTTTTCATAAGTCCAGCAAGTTTCTTCTCATCACATTTGCAACCTATTTTTGGTGGAATTTCTCTTATAACCATATATTTCTTTATACACTTATCTAACTTCTTAAGTGCATATTTTTTATACCAATTCAACAGACCAAGACGTAATCAAGATTTCATTATCGTTCTTGGTAGCGGCTTAATTAATGATAAAGTACCACCATTACTTGCAAGCCGCATTAATAAAGCTATCGACTTCTATTGGAAACAAGCAGCTGTAAATACACCACCAACAATTATTTTCTCTGGTGGTCAAGGTCCAGATGAAGGTCTTCCAGAGGCAGAAGCAATGCAAAATTATGCTGTTGAAAAAGGAATTCCTCTTGAACATACAGTGCAAGAAAATCGCTCTGTAAACACATATCAAAATATGTTGTTCTCTAAAGAAATTATGGATTCTTTAAAACCTGAAGGTAAATATAAAAGTATTTTTACCACAAATAATTTCCACCTTTTCCGCGCTGGCATATACGCTAGACAAGCTGGTCTTAATAGCCAAGGAATCGGGTCAAAAACTGCATTTTATTACTGGCCTAACGCAATGATTCGCGAATATGTTGCGATTGTCGTAATGGGACGTAAGCGCCATATGAAAATATGTGGAACTATTTTAGGTTTCGCTTTATTCGTATCAATACTTAGTTTTATATTTTCTTAATAGCATCCCATCCTTTGAAAGGATGGGATTTCTTATACTGATTTCAAAAATATTTTAAAGATAATATGGTGATAATATTCCCTGCATACATCCATTAAAGGAGAATTTTTTCAAATTAAATGTTAAAATAAAATTTAGGTGTGAATGACGTAACAAATAAGAAACTAGTTTGAAACGAGGAAATTATATGGAGAAAATTATCAAAAACAAGCCCAATAAGCTAAAAATTGCTTCAAAAGCTTTGATGATTATTATTGGGGCATTTATTACAGCGTACGGATTAGAAGCAGTATTAATTCCAAATAACGTATCAGACGGTGGTGTGACTGGTTTAAGTATCGTTAGTTCAAGATTATTTGGATTGCCATTAGGAGCTCTAATCGCAGTTATTAACATTCCTTTCGTTTGGTTAGGGTATAAGCAAATCGGTAAAAGCTTTGCGATTTATTCTATTATCGGAATTGCTTCATTAGCAGTAGGTACCGTTGTCATGCACGGAATACCAGCTATTATTGAAGGCGATACATTATTAGTTACAGTTGTTGGTGGTATTATCATCGGTTTTGGTATGGGACTAGCATTACGTAACGGTGGGGCATTAGATGGAATCGATATGCTTGCTGTATTGCTTTCTCGTAAGTTACCATTTGGAACGAGTGACCTTATTTTATTCTTAAACATGTTCGTATTTATTTTCGTATCAACGGTATTCGGTCTTCAAGGAGCTATCCTTTCGGCAATTGCTTACTTTATCGCTTCGAAAGTGATTCATATCGTTGAAGTTGGTTTAAGTGGTTCAAAAGCATTTAAAATTATTACAAAAGAGCCTGAATTAATGGTAGAAACAATTCGCGATCGTTTAGGCCGAAGTGCAACATATAACGAAGTATACGGTGGTTATTCAAGAGAGAAATTCAAAGAAATTTCTTGCGTAATTAACCGTTTAGAAGAAAGTAAAATGAAAGAACTTATTAATGAAATCGATCCACACGCCTTTATTACAGTTTATGACGTAGCAGAAGTAAAAGGCGGTAATTTCAAGAAACGTGATATTCATTAATCGTTATATAAAAGAGGGTGTGCCAAAATTTTGGCACACCCTCTTTTTATTATTAAGTTGCTATCGTTGTCAGTTTTTGTCGGTAAGTCGATATATTCCAATAATCGCTGATATATTTTAAATTGCGGTCGATATATTCTAATAATCGCTGATATATTTTTACTCCCCCCCCTTATGCATAAATCGTACCAACTGAAAGGGATTAATTCCCATAACAAAAAAAGACCAAAAAGCAATTTACACTTTTCGGTCTCTATACTATCTTCTCTTTGTAATTTTTCCTGAACCACCGACCCTTGTTTTCGGAGGAGATGTGTTCCTTGGCGGCGTTTTAATAGATGATTTTGGCTTCACATCTGATCCGCTTGAACCGCCTGGTGTTTTTGTAATTTTACCCTTGCTTCCAGTAGAAGGTGGGGGCGTCGTATTACTTCCTTTTTCAGTAATACTTCCCTTATCACCTACTGATGGTTTCGAATCTACATTATCGCCTCGCTTAATGATAGATCCTTTCCCTTCCTTCGTAATTGGAGGTGGGGTTTTCTTTTCTTCTTTCGTAGGTGGTCTTTCTGGAATAACTGGTTGATGATTTTGTCTGTCATTATATCCTCGGTAATCACCGTATGATGATTTTCGTGAACCGAATATATCGTTTAATATGCTACCCATAATATATCCTTGCAAAAAGGACGGTTGGTAATTTTGACGGACAAATTCTTTATTACTTATTTCAATTAACGTATCAGATGGTTTCTCTTTATCCTTTTGCAGGTTATAAATCTTATCAGAATAAACGAGGAACATTTGATTTTCGTCTTCTTTAGATGCTTGCTTCGGTTCTCTTTCGTTAATGAGTTCCTTCGCTACTTCAGGAACTGACCGATTGGCGGCCCTATACACGTAAGATTCTTGTTTACCTTCCTTGGCAACAGATTCAAGTGGATAACGGTCTTGAATCGACTTTGTCTGCCCGCCTTGACAACCTGATAAGGCATAACCAGCAACAACAAGTAATATAACGATAGCAAGTATAGGGATTACAAACGATTTAATCATGGTAAACAATCGGTTTGACATGATTACGCCCCCTTACGTTGCTCTTATAATTTGTACATCAGCAGGAATGATTGCTTCTCCCTCATACATCATTGTGCGACCATTTTGCCATTCAATACGCAATAATTTTCGATTGTCTGATTGGAATTCCCATACGTACTGTTCTTCTGAAGCTGAGAATGGAGTTTTTCCCATCACAACAACACGTCCGTTATATTGTTCTTCCATATGGTACTCGGTATCATCCATTTCAATTGTCGTCGGAATTTCATCAATTGAATCTAAGCGACCATCAATTGGTGTATATAATTTGTAATACGTATTTTCACGATCTTCAATTTTTAAATAACGAATATCTTTTCCATCTTGCAATGTCAAAACAATTTCCTTACGCGAATGCATACTCGTTTTCCCAATTAATTCATACATAACTAATGAAACTTCAATCATATCGCCAGGAGCTAACGTTAAAAGACTTTTTTCCGGCTTCAGTGGCTCTGGGCTTTTCATTATATTTTTTATTCGTTTAAATAAACTCATACTCTACCCCTCCTTTTCTCTTTATAAACAAGCACCTAAAATTAGTGCACCAACAATATGTAATGATCCGGCTAACATCGCATGTGCAACGCTACCTTCTTTCGTACCTTCTTCTAAATCAAGACCAGACATTTTCTTTAATACAAATTCGATAAACATTTCTACCACTAATAAAATAACGAAAGAAACTGCTGAAGCAAGAAGTGCCTGCCATAAGTCATTTGCTTTCGTAATTGATTGGGATAAAATGTACCCTTGTGCAAATAATTTCATAATAAAACGAGTTGTTACAGCTGTATTTCCATTTTTAATTTCTTTTAAATCATTGTATTTTGTAAAAATTGAATCAACCCACATAATTGCAAATAAAAGTACTGCACTCGCTCCAGTCCATACAAGCATGGCAACTACATTCATCCATGTCATTGCAAAACCTCCTCTAAATATAATAGAAAACCGACATGAATATATTTAGACATGTCGGTTCATTTGTCTCTATTCTATATTATTTCTCATACTGCTTCATAATACGAGCTAATTCATCGTCAACAGCAGAATTTTTGTTTAAGCTTGCGAATTCATCATCTAATGATTTTTCTTTCTTATAAACTTCACCGCTTGCTTCTGCTTCAGCCTCTAATTGAAGAGCTTTCTCTTCCATACGGCTTAAACCAGCTTTTGCTGAGTTTGAATCAAATCCAGACATCGCCTGATTAATATTTTTTTGTGCTTTCGCCGCATTTACACGCGCTACAAGTGTCTCACGTTTATTTTTCAGCTCATTTAATTGCTTACGCATTTCTTCTAGCTTTAGGCGCAGGTTATCAGCAGCAGCTTTATTTTGCTCATAGCTTGCTTTATACTCATTCATCTTTTGCTCCGCATTTTGTTTTTCTTCTAGTGCACGGCGCGCAAGATCTAAGTTATTAGCTTGAACAGCCATATGAGCTTGCTCTTCACGTTTTTTCACAAGTGCTTCTTGCTCTTCAAATAATATTTTGAATTTCTTCTCAAGCGCGATTTGAGCTGCTACACTTTTCTCAGCTTCTTGTACATCCGCTTGCATATCGCGTAAATATTGATCAGTCATCTTAACTGGATCTTCCGCTTTTTCAATTAATGAATATACATTCGACATTGTTAAATCTCTTAATCGTTTGAATACAGACATCTAAATTCCTCCTATGATATACCTCATATTTCAAATTCACTACTTGGAAAACTGAAAAATCTCCCTTTACAGTAAAGAATATTCATTTTTACAGCCTATGTGTTTATTATAACAAAACTAATATGTCCTTACATGTTATTTCCAAAATACATCCATTATAATATGACATTCTATATACAATATTGTATTTCTAATATATTCTCATTATCCCTCTTTGAAATTAACTTACTTTTGTGCAATTTCACTAAATTACATAAGTGTAATGTTACTGTAAGCTAACTCGATAGTTGCATTCTAATATTTCTTATACACTAATACCAGAAGCAACAAACAAGCTTCTTCACTTGTAAGCAATAATACAAAAATTGTATTTAATATAAAACATATAAAAGGAGAAATCATCATGAAAAAATTAGTAGGAATCGGATTAGCAGCAGCAATTTCACTTGGAGCATTATCAGGTTGTTCTTTATTAGGAGAGAAAGCGAACGGTTTTGTACTGTACGGCTCAGAAGAACAAGTTCAGCAAATTACAGATAAAAACAAAAAAGAAGTGAAAGAAAAAGACTTCTATAAAATGAAAATGACAACATTAGATGGTAAAAAAGTTCTTGTAATGGATAAGAAAACTGGTGAGGAACTAGTGAAAAAAGAGTTACTTAGCAAAGTTGATGAAAAAGACAACACGAAACCACTTGATAAATTACCAGCTGTAACAACAGAACAAGGTGTATTATTTGCAAAAGAAAAAGTAGAAAATGCTACACTTGATGGAGCCAAATTAAAATATGAAGGCAACACAATTATCGGAAGTGGCCGTGCATATACAGATATGTATGCGATTGTCGATGACGCAACTTACAACAATGTAAAAGGTGATGAAAAATCTGTAGGTGTATTAAAATTTGATAAAGACCCAAGTAAAGAATTCCCTGGTTACAACGGCGTCGAAGCTTCTCAACTTGTAAAAATTAAAAAGTAAAACAAAAAAGCTTTGCGAAATTCGCAAAGCTTTTTTCTATTTATTATGAGCAACTTGTTCCATATCTGGACTACAAGTTTTCGACTGACATGACTTACTTAAAGAACATGCTGCGCATTTTCCTTTTTTACTTCTCTTTACAAAATTAACTAACGTGTATGCTGCATAACCAAAAATGATAGCTCCAATTATAATATTGACCATCATTATACATCTCCTTTTAGAATCCTAGTAAAGATCCAACTTGGTATATAATAAGCGTTAATACATACGCAACAACAAGCGGGTAAACGACTGAGAAAATCGTCCATTTCGCTGATCCTGTTTCACGTTTAATAACAGCCACCGTCGCTAAACATGGAACGTATAATAAAATAAAGAACATAAATGCATAAGCTGATAATGCTGTATAATGTGCTCCCATTACGTTTCCAAGCACATCTTCTTTAACTGCATAAATAATTGCCATTGTTGAAACGACAACTTCCTTCGCTAAAAATCCTGTTAAAAGGGATGCTGCAGCTTGCCACGTTCCAAAGCCGAGCGGTGCAAATAGCGGTGCGATAAATCCACCAATCATCGCTAAGTAACTGTCTCCCATATCAACACCAAATCCTGATGGACCTGCATAGTTTAATAACCAAATGATAACTGAACCACCGAAGATGAATGTACCAGCTTTACGAACAAATCCTTTTCCTTTCTCCCATGTGCTCAGCCATAACGTTTTTGCTTGTGGCACACGATAAGGAGGTAATTCAATTACGAAAATAGACTTTTCCGCTTTCAAAATCGTAAGAGACATAATTTTTGTAACTAATAACGCAAGAACAATCCCTGCAACATATAAAGAAAATACAACAGTCGCCTGACTATGCGGGAAGAATACGCCCGCAAATAATGCATATACAGGTAATCGTGCTGAACAAGACATAAATGGTGTTACTAAAATGGTAAGTAAACGTTCTTTCTCCTGTTCAATCGTTCTCGCAGCCATAATACCTGGAACGTTACATCCAAAACCGATAATCATCGGAATAAAAGCTTTTCCGTTTAAGCCGAAAAACTCCATAATTCTATCCATAACAACTGCAATTCGCGCCATATACCCTGAGTCTTCTAATAATGAAATAAAAAAGAATAGTGCAAAGATTTGTGGTACGAATACTAATACAGCACCAACACCGGCAATAATACCTTCTGTAACGAGTGCTTGAATAAAATGAGAAGCTCCAATACTTGTAAGTCCAGCCGTCACCCAATCCGTAAGCTGGCCACCAAAAAACTCATCTAACATATCAGATAAAGGTGTACCAATCCACGTAAACGTAACCTGAAAAATAAAAAACATAACTGCTAAAAAGATTGGAAGTCCTAAAATTTTATGTGTAATTAATCTATCAATTTTTTCTGAAAAAGGAATTTTTCCTTCTTTCTCATGCTTCATAACATTTGTTTTTAACTTTTCAATATACGCTTCACGAGTTTTGTAAATGTGCTCTTCTAACGTACAATCAAGTTTTCCTTCTAAGCGAGATCGAATGGCTATGAGTTCCTTATAAATTGGTAATGCTTTCATTTCTTTTTCTACTACTTCGTTATTGCTTAAAAATTGAAGTGCTAACCATCTCGGATGCTCGTAATTCACTGTCTCTAAAAGAGCAATTACTTCTCCAATTCCTTCATCCATTTGTACACCATATGAAATAAGGAATGGCTTTTTCTCTTTTTTGTCATTTTCTTTAAGAGTCGTAAGCAGTTCTTCACAGCCTTTTCCACTCCTTGCAACAACAGGAACGACTGTTACACCTAATAGTTCTGATAATCGTTTTACATTAATGACAATTCCTCTTTGCTTCGCCACATCAACCATGTTTAAACCAATTGAGACTGGCTTACCAAATTCAAGTAACTGCAACGTTAAATGCATATTTCTTTCAAACTGCGAGGAATCTACGATATTTAACATATGATTAAATTCTTCTGTTAATAGAAAGTTTGTTACAACACCTTCATCACGTGAAACTGGATTTAAATCATAAACACCTGGTAAATCAATTAATGTTCCTTGTCTATCTTTTAATTTACCAACCTTCTTTTCTACTGTTACACCGCTCCAGTTTCCTACATACTCATAAGAACCAGTAAGTGCATTAAATAATGATGTCTTCCCTGTATTCGGATTCCCTAGCAAAGCTACCTTATTCACGCTAATTCCACCTTTATCATTTTCGCGTCACAATGACGAATACTAATTAACTGCCCACGACACTCCAATGTACAAGGACCTTTAAACATCGCTTTCTGTTTCAGGCGAAGTTCGCTTCCTTCAGCAAGACCGAAAGCAGCTAGTCTACGCTTTAATAGCTGATCTAAAGACTGAATACTTTTTACTAACACTTTCTCTCCAATTTTAATATCTACTAAGCTCATAACCTTCCCCCTCAGAAGAGAATGATAATTATTTTCAAAAAAATTATACCACACCCAATTTCTCTTGTACTATACCCTTTTGCTTCATATTTATTAACATTTCGCTACAATTCTATTTCAATTATTGTCATACTGTATTCGTTTGCCATTCTCATCCATTTCGCTTACAATAAACAATAGCAAATAAAGAATCTCGTTATCACTGGGGGAGCCATGTCGCTGAGAGGGAACACTTCGTTCCGACCCTTCGAACCTGTTAGTTAATGCTAACGCAGGGATTGTGCAAACGTCCGAAATACATACCTCATTTTTATTTACGTATTTCGTATCCTCCTATGATATCTATTCTTTTTTGTACAACTTGGATTTAGGGGGAGACAACATGCGTAACACTAATTTACAAGCGATGATCGAATCTGCTATTCTTGCAGCCTTCGCCTTGGTCATCGACATTTTACCACTTTCAATAAAAATATCAGCAACAGGCGGTTCCATTTCATTTGCTATGATTCCTATTTTTATTATCGCATACCGCTGGGGCTTCAAAATGGCTTTCTTAGGGGGCCTAATTTGGGGATTATTACAAATTGTCGTAGGCGATGCCATTATCGTCACACCAATTCAAGTACTAATTGAATACTTTGTTGCTTTCGCATTCATTGGATTTGCTGGTTTATTCTATCGTCCAATTCAAAAAGCACTTTTAACTTCCAATGATAATAGCGAAGAGCAATCAAATTTAGGTAACCGTAAAGACAAACCTTCATCAAAACCAAACCAAGGAAAGAAAGTAATTGGATACATTATCGTCGCTACTTTTATCGGTAGTCTAGCTCGTTACTTCTGTCACTTTATCGCTGGTATCATTTTCTGGGGACAATATGCACCAAAAGGCCAATCGGCTTTCCTATATTCTTTAATATTTAACGGTAGTACAATGATTGGTTCCTATATTCTATGTACCGTTTTACTTATATTTTTATTTATCACTTCACCACGCTTATTCAAAAGCATCAGTGCTTATCAAATGAATACACAAAAAAAGGGCGCTTAATGAGCGCTCTTTTTTCATATCGTAATATTAATTAAAAATACAATAAATGCGCAAAAGAAAATAAATACCATTATACTTAGCCAATTGCTATGCACGGTTCATCGACTCCTTACATAACCTCATTTTCTAACCAGATTATATCGCTTAAAAATAAAGATTAGGTAAAGATAATATGAAAATAAATTAAAAAAAGCGTAGCATGCATTATCTACGCTTTTTTCGGTAAGTAAAAGTAAAATAATACACCGTCTTCTGTATTTTTCACTCCATATTCAGCATCGTGTAATTCTAAAATATTTTTAGAAATAGCAAGCCCAAGTCCCGTCCCACCTTGTGAACGCTGACGAGCTGTATCCACTCGATAAAAACGATCCCAAATTTTATCTAATTGTTCTTCTTCAATGTGAGTACCTTTATTTTCAATGCACACTTTTATACGATCCTTCTCATCTATTGTAGAAATAATAATATCTTCTTTATTTGGTGTATAACGTATGGCATTCGTAATAAAATTCACGATGACTTGTTCAATCCGGCCTTGATTTGCAATCACTTCAAATGAACATATATTTTTATGAACATGAAGTTCTTTTTTCTCTATTTCCACAGATAGATGTTCACATATATCTTCAATTACTGTATCAATATAAAACGAATCCTTTTTCATTTTATATGTACCAGATTCAAATTTAGCTAACTCAAGCATATCCAAAATTAAAGTATCCATTTTGTCTACTTCTCTCTCCATCGCTTGAAAATAATACTCTTTTTTATGCTCAGCTACCCCGTCTTTTAAAATGGAAATACAACTTTTCATAATACTTAGCGGTGTTTTTAATTCATGTGAAACACCAGAAATGAATTCTTTTCGCGTCCTTTCTAACTTTCTTTCCTTTTCAATATCTTCTTCTAACTGTCCAATATGGGAATGGAGTTTATTTGATAGCACATTAATATTTTTCGATAAATCTCCAATTTCATCTTTTGAAGTAATCGGTATTTTTTCTGTAAAATCTAATTGTGCTATTTTCTTCGTCGTATCATTTATT
This sequence comes from Bacillus sp. HMSC036E02, assembly GCF_001836235.1. Taxonomy (NCBI): domain Bacteria; kingdom Bacillati; phylum Bacillota; class Bacilli; order Caryophanales; family Bacillaceae; genus Bacillus; species Bacillus sp. HMSC036E02. The sequence goes on from NZ_KV827881.1 coordinate 77,477, forward strand.
TTTAATAATGGTTTGGCAATTTGTTTTGAGTAATAGAACGAAGCTAAAAAAATAAGAACAACTACAAATGCAATGATATAGATATAGTAATCTTGCACCATTTGTACAGCTTCATCTACGGGCTGTAAAGAAGCCATCGCATAAATATATGTTACTGATCCGTCTTTTTCTTTTATTGGTTTCATTAATAATTTATATTTTATATCATTCTTTTCATAGTCCATTGTTTGTGTTGTATATTGTATGTGTTTGTTCTCTTTTAATAATAAATCAGTTTGAAATTCTTTTATGTTATCTAAGAAGATGCCATTTTTATAAATTGGATTCACAGGACCTTTTACATCTGGTAACTGTACTTTTGTAACACGTCCACCTATGTAAACATTTGATTCTTGAGCAGCTTGCTCCTGAACAGCTGGTTTCTTTTCCTTAACAAGTTGTTCCTCAGCTGCTCTCTTTTTCTCCTCATTTAATTTACTCATTTTCTCATTAAATGCTTTTTCTAACGGTTTATTAGATCCACTTAAATTCTGCTTAGATAAAGAAAAAGAGAATGGAATAAAACTATCTTCTTTTCTCACTCCAGAAAAATAAATTTCTTGTCCTAAAAACTGCTCTGATAATTTATTATCAATTTCCTCTATATTGACGAGATTACCTAAGGGAATTTTGAATATTTGTTGTCCAAAGCTCTTTTGTTGCCTACGATCTATCGTTACTTCAAAATAAAAATCATCTGCATGTTTTAAATTCCCGTTCTTATCTAATGTCGTAATCCACGTATTATTTTCTCTTAAAAAGTCTTGCTCTAGTTTCTGAATTTCTTCTGCATTTCCTGCATAATTTAAATAATTCTTCTCAAAGGAATTTAAATTTACTTTAATATCTTCCACTTTTCGATTCGCATAATATTGTTTAAAAAATATCGTTTGTCCAATAAATATCGTCGCTAAAATCAACATACATAATGCTGTTGTAAGAGTAAATAATTTTAGTACAATTCCTTTCTTCATACATTCCCCTCAAATTTATAACCAGTTCGTACTACAGTTGTAATATACTTTGCTTTCTCTCCTAATTTATTTCTTAAATTACGAATATGGCTATTCACCGTTCGATCATCGCCAGCAAATTCATATCCCCAAATTCTTGAAATGAGTTGCTCTCGCGTTAAAACGATTCCTTGATTTTTCATGAAATACACCAATATTTCAAACTCCGTATGCGTTAAACTAACATCTGCCTCATCAACAGTAACAGTACGCGACGGAAAATGGACATGGATGCCATGAATCGATAACGTATCATCTTCGTTCTCTAAAGGTTTCTTCGATGCTTTTCTACTTTCTAATAATCGTTTCGCTCTTGCTAATAAAATTGGAGGACTATACGGCTTCGTCACATAGTCATCTGCTCCAAGTTCAAAACCAAGTAACGTATCGTCTTCATCTACGCGCGCCGTCAGCATAATAATAGGCACCTCGGACGTCTTCCTAATCCTTCGGCAAACAGACCATCCATCGAGTTCTGGCAACATAATATCTAAAATAACTAAATCAACCTCTTCTTCTTCAAATACAACTAAAGCCTCTTTCCCGTCCCTCGCTTCAAACACTACATATTGTTCACTCAAAAAATAATCTTTTAATATTTCACGTAATATGTCTTCATCTTCAACAATTAAAATGTTTTTTGACATAACTTATATATCCCCCTCTCACTTTCAGAAACTATAATTTCACTTTGAATAACTGCCAGTTAACTTCGCCTCGATAATATATCTATCTGGTGCATCCCCTATATAATCAAATGGGTAACAAGTTGTCAGTGTTAATATCGGTTCTTCTTTTTTTATAATAACAGTACGATCATCCGCATGAGTAATCCATGTCTTTTGAATTTCATATGTGTACGTTTTATTATCATACTCTAAAACAAGGGTATCCTTTTCTTTCAACTCTTCTAAATCTGTAAATACAGTATCTCGATGTCCACTCAGTACAGTATGTCCCCCTCCAGATGGAGTTGTCGTTAAATCACTAACGAACATACCCACTCCTTTTTTCAAAGTCGTATCATCTGCTCCCCAATATATAGAAAACTTCTTCTTTATTTTCGGTATGTTTAACATCGCTACCTTTTCTCCCTCTTTATGTTCTGTTTGAGAAGAAGGCACTTGAGAAGTTACAGGTGTTTCATGAGAAAGTTGAGTATCTTGTATATTTTTAAGGCTCTTTATTTCTTCTGCCGTTAATTGCCCGGCAGAGCTTCTTCCTTTATACCATTCCACAGCATAATAGGATCCCATGAATAGCCCTATAGCCATCAATATGATACCGATATAATTGAGTAACTTCATTCTTCATTCCTCCATGCCAAAAATGGTAGGAGTAACCTACCATTTTTAATATATGAAATTATCCCATTCTTTATAGGAAAATATTTTATTTACGCTTTAATCTTATTGCGACGATTCAAACCAAATAATGTACCTACCGCTACAAGACATGCACTTAATCCCATCATTGCTACATTATTTGATGCTGTATTTGGTAATTTTTCACCTTGTACAACTGGCTTTGCTTCTTCTTTTTTAGCTACTTCATTCTTTTGCTCGGCTTTTATCGCTGCTTCTTTTTTGGCCATATCGTTTTTTAACTGTTCTTGCGCTATTCTCTTTTTCTCTTCTTCACTTTTTTTCTCAGCTTTTATTGCTTCCTCTTTTTTAGCCATATCATTTTTTTCTTGTACTTGTGCCGCTTGCTTTTTCTCTATTTCACTTTTTTGCTGTTCCTTAATTGCTTCTTCTTTTTTAGCTTTATCCTGTTGTACTTGCGCTTCTTCTTCCTTTGTTACTGTTCCAGTATCCGCACTCGCTACTGAAGAATATCCTACTGTTAAAAGTGCCATTGCACAAATTGGTAATAGTTTCTTTTTCATTTTCACTCTCTCCTTATATTTTATTCACATCTACTCGCATCGGATGTATTACTAGAATAAGCAAGAGATATAAATATAAGATGCAGATGAAATATATTTCATTTAAAGATTTCATTGTAGAAAAAGAAAAAAACATCGCAATATGTACGATGTTTTTTTCGGGTGTGTGTCTCAATTATTTACATGTTACTTTCGCGTGATTTGGAAGTAGAACGGGCCGGAGCGATAACTAATTGTCTCGGCTCAGTTTTCTTGAAGTGATTTTTGACGTTACACTTACGACGTTGAACAACCCACGCTTTAATAGGGTTTGTTAAAATAATCTTTTGCTCTTCGTTAGGGGCCTCTTCTTCAATCTTACAACTCTCGCTCCATTTATTCCATTTCATTGTAAATTTAGAAGAAGAATGATCATTTTCACGATCAAACAAGTGCAAAAAATCCATTTTTCCATCTAGCATTACGGTGTTACTAGTCGCTAAAAAAGAAAAGGTCGTCCAACGTTTCTCCATGCCCTCCTACTCCTTTTTCACATATAGAGTGCCTAAAACTTAATTTACCTAAAATATGCTTGCCTTTTACCTTACACCCATAGTTTATCCAAAATGCTCTTATGCAACTATCGATTTGCCTTACAACTACCTTACATTTTTGTAAGAAACAAAAAAACCTTCACTCTATATAATGAAGGTTTCTCACTTTTTATCTATATGATCTCTCATATCATCAAGTCCAGCTTCTTTTAGCTGCGACATCATACCGTGCGAAATTGCTCCTAACACTAAAGTCATTCCAATTAATGAAATACGAATCGCAGGTACATCAATTACGTAAGCCAACAGGCCAAGAACAATTGTTAAAAGTAATGCTTTTATAAATGTTACACTTGTGTACTGTTTCTTCTTCATCATATTCACCCTTTATGGAAGCGTTTTCTTAATATACTTAGTATATCATATCATCAGATGATTTTGTCGTTATCTTTGTAAAAAATTACTATCTCCTTTGACTTTTTCTATTCTATCCTTTACAGTCGAAATGTTCATAAGTTTTACACTGTAGGAGGATTACAATGAATATTGAAATAAAAGACACTTTAATTTCTGAAGAACAATTACAAGCAAAAGTTAAAGAATTAGCACTTCAAATCGAACGTGACTTTGAAGGAGAAGAAATCGTAGTTATCGCCGTATTAAAAGGTTCATTCGTATTTGCTGCTGATTTAATTCGTAACATCAAAAATGATGTAACAATTGACTTTATTTCTGCATCTAGCTACGGAAATCAAACAGAAACAACAGGAAAAGTGAAACTACTAAAAGATATCGACGTAAACATTACTGGGAAAAACGTAATTGTTGTAGAAGATATTATCGATTCTGGTTTAACACTTCATTTCCTAAAAGATCACTTCTTTATGCATAAACCAAAAGCACTCAAGTTCTGTACATTACTTGATAAACCAGAACGTCGTAAAGTAGACTTAACAGCTGAATATGTTGGCTTCCAAATTCCAGACGAATTCATCGTTGGATACGGTATCGACTGTGCGGAAAAATATCGTAACTTACCATTCATTGCTTCAGTTGTAACGGAATAATCGTATAACTTAAAAAATCGATAGTACATAAAATGTATATCGGCGATTTTTTAAATATATCGACTTACCGACAATAACTGACAATCTTAGCACCCAATTAATAGGGAGAAGCTGTTCTAAAATACATGGGAACAGCTCCTTTCTTTCCATTACAAACTACAGGGAGAGATGAAATATGACAAAGACAAAATTTGAAAAAGTACTCCTCATCGTAAATCCGAAAGCTGGTCAAGGTGACTTACATACAAATTTAACGAAAATCGTACCACCTCTTGCCGCAGCTTTTCCTGATCTACATATCCTTCATACGAAAAAACAAGGTGATGCAACAAAATATTGCCAAGAGTTTGCTAGTAAAGTAGATTTAATTATCGTCTTTGGTGGTGATGGAACAGTATTTGAATGCACAAATGGCTTAGCACCTCTCGAAACTAGACCTACACTTGCAATCATTCCAGGTGGAACTTGCAACGACTTCTCTCGCACACTTGGTGTTCCGCAAAACATTGCAGAAGCGGCAAAACTTATTACAAAAGAACATATAAAACCAGTTGACGTTGCAAAAGCAAATGAACAACATTTCTTAAACTTCTGGGGCATTGGACTCGTATCTGAAGTATCAAACAATATCGATGCAGAAGAAAAAGCAAAGCTTGGTAAAATCGGTTACTATTTAAGCACAATTCGAACTGTGAAAAATGCTGAAACATTCCCAGTAAAAATTACTTATGACGGACAAGTATATGAAGACGAAGCTGTCCTTGTCATGGTTGGAAATGGTGAATATCTTGGTGGTATTCCATCCTTTATTCCGAACGTAAAATGTGATGACGGAACACTTGATATTTTCGTAGTCAAATCAACAGGTATTCAAGCATTTAAAGATTACATCGGAAAGAAACTATTTGAAGACTCAAATGAAAATGACATCTTCCACGTAAAAGCGAAATCCATTCATATTGAAACGAAAGAAGAAAAAGAAGTAGATACAGATGGAGAAAGCTCGCTTCATACACCTTGTCACATTGAATTATTACCAGGACACTTTACGATGATTTATAATCCTGCGGTTGTGTAATAAAAAAACGAGTGCTAGCACTCGTTTTTTCTCTTCTAATCTAGTTATATTGTTGGATCATTTCCTCTATTTCTTTAACTCTCTCTAAAGTAATTCCATTTCTTTGTTCGATCGCTAAAGGATGCTCGGTTGGCTCTAATTCAACATACGGTGCCATTCCAACTTCTCTTATATGTACATTTGTTTTTAAATTTAATGTTTCTGGATAAACTGGTATTTCTACAGATAACCAACCAAAATAAGGATCACTATTTTCTCGGCCTCTCTCATCCCACTTTTCTAATACTTCATCATAACTTTCTTTACTAAGTGATACCCATACAGTCCATATGAAATTTTCGTGGTAGTCAATTATAGGAATCTCTAAACATCCTCTAATAAAATAATGTTCACCATCCATTACACAAAGATCTGATGTTAAATGGAAGCGTTCCTCTCTTTCATGGGGCGCTACCTCGTAATAATAATATGGTGCTTCACTTCCGTAGCATAGAGGTAGTGCAAAACGATGCATTTGTACTTTTTCTCCGGATTTTCTTCTTCTTTTCATTTGTCATTCTTTCTCCTATCCTTTTCAGTCACAATCAAACTCTACCCAATTTCTCCAATGCGTATTAGCATTTTCATTCACAATAACACTTGGATCTTTCTTCTCTATTGCAGCGGCTACTGATTGGAAGAATTCATTTTCACTTACTTTTTCGTCTTCAACATGTTTCCATTCTTCCGTTTCATACGCTACTTCCCAGTCGCCTTCTAAACCGAACTCTTCTAAAATTTCTCCTTTATCCCACCACAATAATTTTTGAGCTTCCTCATTAGTAGCAAGCATACGCATAAAGTATGTTGGATAATGCTCTGTCGTTTGTACTTCTATTCCATTATTTATATAATCCTCTTCTGTAAATTCATATTCAAAATGATGCTCGCGAATTTTTAAACTGCCGTTATAAATATTCGGTATAAATTCACCTTCATCATCAAACAACTCATAATCGCCATTATTTAATTGTAAAATGCAATCATCACCCATTGAATGAGTAATTCTATCGCCATATACTTGAATATCATTACATACACCTAATGAACCTACACCCACAATTTGAAACACCATTAGCCAATCCTTAGCATCTTTAAAGAAAAGAGAGAATTTCACTTGTGAAATATCCATATATTCATTATCAAAGGCAGGAAATTCATAGTTACTTTGCTTTTTATCTAATAACCTTAAAATCTCTTTTTGCACATGTATCACCTTTTCATTAATATTATCTAACGTTTACCGTGCTCTCATGTAGCTAGAAAAATTCCTCTTTCATCACTATTCGTATACTCAATCTATCTTAACAAAAATGCTTTTCCTACTTCCATCATATATAGGCCGTACACCGATTCCATTTCTCTTACTTACGCATATATTGGAATATTGTTGCTTCTAATGCAGTGTGTTTTATTTTTGCTCGGAGGTGTTATAAATCGTGTTCGAATGTAAGAACGAACTAAGTCTCTCTAATATAGAAAACTTAAAATATAATTCAAACATTCCTATAATAGTAATAGCCTTCAATAACCTTACTTATGTGAAAAATATGTTAAAACAATTAGAAAACAAAAAGATAAAAAGTGAAGATATATGGATTTGGGACAATAATTCAACCGCTCCCGCTTTGCTTGCTTTTTATGAGCAAATATCAACTAAATATAATTTAGTGAAAAATAATGCCAACTATGGACCACGTTTTTTTGCCGTTCCTTATATTTTCGATTTACTTCCAGATTTTTTTGCTGTAACTGATCCTGATTTATCTTTTAATGAAAAAATGCCAGATAACTTTTTAGAGTATTTAAAGCAGTTAACAATCGAGCTTTCACTCTTTAAAGCCGGCCTTGCTTTAGACATTATACCTACTTCTAATTTCAACAGAGAGCTCATGTCAAATGAAAAATGTACAGTAACAGAATGGGAAATGCAGTATTGGCTTTTTCCTATAACTAAATACAATAACCCTAAAGTTTTCAACGCTGGAATTGATACAACTTTTGCTGTTTACAATAAAAAATTTATTAGTAACGGTTTTTATAATGCCGTAAGGGTAGCTGATAATTTCACCTGTAAACATTTACCCTGGTATAAAGACAATATAATTTCAGAAGAAGAAAAAAATATGCTAAATACGAAATGGGCTAACTGGCACTAATAAAACGAAACGTTATTCAGTAGCAGATATTACTACAAATCGAAAACCTACTTTACAGCATATGTAATAATTCAAAAATAGCTTGAATGGTTTCAAGCTATTTTTTATCAAATTTCCTCAATACTATCCAATTGAGTCTTATAACATTCATCACACTCTGGCCTCGTAGGAAGAATCCCTCTTTCATCAGGTAATAAAACCCTCAAAACTTCTCGATCCATCTCTACGAAAGACTTCATAATAATGGGATATCCTTCAATAATATTCGTATACTCAATCCCTTGTTCAAACTTTTTTCCGCTCTTTATTTCTTCTATTATGGTACAAAAAACACTATGCGCGACTTCAGGATCCATATTTAATGCTATTTGTAAATCTTGATGATTAAAGTTATCTCTTAGACCATGCGTATGATAATTAGCATGGATGCCATCAATATCTTCTGCTAATATGCTATGCATGTACCATCCATACTCTTGTAGCATATTTTCTTCCCATTCATCTGCATCCTCTTCTAAATCTTCATCAAACAAATTCGGATCATACCACACGTCCTCGTAATCTCCAGCAATTAAAAATCTCCAACCAGGTGGTAACCCTAAATACTTCTTTATTTCAGGTGCCCATTCATCAATATGTTGAACGTGTAAAGGAAGAAAGAAATCTTCTTCTGTCCCCATTTCTTCACCAGCCCAAATGTACCAACCTGTCGTTCCATTTTCTATAGGCATTCGTAACCCATTAATCGGAGCGATACCATCTTTCACATTTTGCGCTATTCCTAATTTCAAATCATTCGGAGATTCTACATACTCCGCTTTATATTTATCACATATACTCTTCTGTTCTTTTATGTATTTTTCCACCCTTTTAGCACACTCCCCAATTTTTGAAAGATAGATTTCTTTGCCGAAGCACTCTCTAACTTCCATACCCCACACGGATTATAAAATGGATCCTCTTGTTCATATATATCAATTTCAAAGCCAATCTCTTTCTCCTTATGGTGCATAACATTTCCCGCTAATATATAGTTACTTTTACTCACAACTTCTTGTATTAATTCTGTTCTATCTTTCCATAAACCAGGTACTCCAATAACGATTTGTGTCTCCATCATATGCACTCCACTTCTCATCTATTTTCAATCTATTCTTTCAATCTATTCTTTCAATCTTCCAAACTAAATTAGCTGGGATATCTTTCTCTAAGAAGGTTAACATCCATACAGTTTTTCCTTTATCGTTCATCAGCAGTACTTTATGGTTTAACTTCCAAGCCACTTTACTAACATGATCAAACATCTTATACATATCTTCTTCTCTAATAAGCTTTTCCTTTTTGATTAACCGCCTCGTTCTATACTCTCTTATTTCTAAGTACACGTCAGCATAAGCCACTTCATGCTGACATGTTATATTACATACGTATTTTTTATTCGGACTACTCTTTTTTATATATACGAACTCGTTTCTATAATTCAATTCTAGTATCTTATTCTTCACTTTTTCTAACTCTTCTATATCCCAATCATATTTCACAGCTAAACGCTTCATTTCCCCATGAACGATTTGAAGGGCTAATTCTTTTTTCTCTCTATCTGATAAATATGGAAAATCCCTCACACTCCCATATTTCACAAAAGCATTCATATATTCAGGGAAAATTCGATATTTCTTCTCCCACTCATCGAGTAATGAAATATCATCCACACAATGAATCAAAATACCTTTCTCATACTCCATTCTTAACTTTGGCATATGTCGACAATATAAAGAAGTAATACAGCTCGTCTCTTTACCAAAAGAGATATCTTCATCGTAGTTGCTTGTAGATGCTAACTGTAATGTCTCAGTGCTTCTAGTATGCTCTTTTACTTTTAGAAAACTCAATTGTATATCTCTTATAACCGGCATTTGCTCTCTCCTCTTCGCAATACAACTATGAAACACCTTTGTTAATACGCCTTAATCAATTTCAAGCCATCCCATTCCCATAGAAAGAAATAACAGCCCAATTACAAAAAAGAGACCCCCAGTTAAAAAATAGAACGGTGCTCCGTGCAATGGATCACTAAATAACTCTATCAAATTTCCAGCTACTACTTTCCATTTCTCTTTCTTTGAATTTTTTTCTTTTATTTCTTTAACAAATCGATAGATACTTATACTAATCAAAATAATTCCTATTAATAGGCATCCTACTATGATTAAAATCTCCAAATATAACACTCCATGTGTACATTTATATTTATTTTCGTTTACATACTATTGTTATTCATAATCCATTTTAGCTAATAAACAAACGAAAGAGAACTAGGTGGATTAATGTTTACTTAAAAATAAAAAGTCCGAAACTATATAAAGTGATTTCGGACTTTTTATTTTTAAAATATTAAATTACATTTCGAACAAAAAGGAGCTGAATTTCCTCTTCTAATTTTCGTATCACATTTTGGACAATATACATATCGTTCCTCTACCTTTTGTCGTTCTATCATGTGTAAGGATACTATTTTCATACTGCACATAATTCCAATTAAGATAAGGCTAAAAATGAGTAGCACAACGCTCTTCCTCCCTTAACTACTTACCTATATTTTACCATTAAATAAAGATAATTTTATACTTATAATCCTATCTTGTCCTTCATACTGGAAGAAACTTTCTTTACTTCTATTTACTCATCAGCGTGATTCTTTTTTGTCTATATAAATAAAGAATACCTGTAACTATAAAAACAATCACGCCAAAATACACGCCATATTCTATCGCAATCGCTACAATACTTTCAATATGCTTTCCAAATAAAGCACCGAGCACAAAGTAAACGAGTGTCCAAACAAATCCTGTCGTATAAGAATACAAAGCATACGTCTTAAATGACATGTTATTCATTCCAACTAAATACGGTACGATATGTCTTACAACTGGTATGAAGTAACTTGTGACTAACGCATAATGACCATACTTCTCTACCATTTGTTGAGATTTCAAAAGATATTTCGCCTTTTTCTTTTTCACTAGCTTATCAAGTACTTTCGTACCAAATATTTTCCCTAATATATAACCTAAAGAAAGCCCAGATACAACACCTAAATATGTTAATAAAAATGCAGGAATGACACTTAATATCCCTAGTGAAGATACAAAGCCACCACTCATTACGATCATTTCGTCTGGAATTGGCATACCAATAATACCTAACCATAAACAGAAAAATAATGCCCAATAACCGTATTGTTCAATATAAGATAATAATTCATGTAATTCCATTATGCATATGCTCTCCTTAGCTCTTTTTTACAGCTAAAGACATACGCTGGTGGGAAATTGAGCCACACTTTCTCTAGCGTAATTTCAGGAAAGAAGTGCTGTATAAATCCTTTTTTCACAAGTGAATATTGAAATGTAATAAATTCACCATTCTCATGTATCCCTTCCATTACATTGTTTAAAATACGCTTTGAAACTTCTTCTGGTAAAGAGGTAAAAGGTAATCCCGATAAAACGTAATCCACGCATTCTATATTGAGATCTTCTATATACTTTTTTATATTTTCGGCTGAACCGTGTACAACAATGACGTTCTGCTCATCTTTAAATTTTCTCTTTAGCTCCTTGCAAAACACTTCATTAATTTCAATAAGAAGAAATATTGTTTCCTTCTTCTTTCTCTTCATAATTTCTTTCGTAAAGACTCCTGTACCAGGACCTAACTCTACAATGCATTTCGCTTTATTAAAATCAATTACATCTACCATTTTCTTTGCTAATATTTTTGAACTTGGCGCAATTGCACCAGTATGTTTCGGATGTTTAATAAATTCATGTAAGAATGTTATGAGTTGCATATAAACCTCTCCTCATTCGTTCAATAGTTTCTAACTTGTTTCTAAGTATAACTATTATTTCTTAACAAAAATTGAGGAGATTTCTTAAGATTTTATGAAGAATAAAAAAACAGCTATCGTCTCTAGCGATAGCTGTCCCTTATTACTTCGCACTCACGATTTTATAATAAGAACGAACCGTTAAGAAGTAATATCCAATATAAATCGCGCCGTATACTCCGATACTAATTAGAAGCGGAATCATAATTTCAAATGGTAATATATTTGATAAACCTTTTAGTGCAAATAGGCTGTGTAAAATACCGATTACTAACGGAATAGCAAAGATAAAGCTCACTTGTTTTGCGATAGCTCTCTTCATCTCTTGCTTCGTTACACCAATTTTATGAAGAACAACATAACGATCATGGTCAGCACTTGCTTCTGTTAATTGTTTAAAGTAAATGATTGAGCCTGTTGCTAATAGGAATACTAATCCTAAAAATAACCCAATAAACATCATTAAGCCTGTTGTTTCAAGCCCCATTTGGAATCCTGTATAGAAATCGTTAAATGGTTTTAAAACTTCTGATTCTCCAGCTGGCATAATGCTTGCTAATTTTGCTGTTAACTCTTTACTATTTCGCTCACCTTTTACATCAATATTTTTTACAGTACGCGTTTCGTTTACTTGTTTCACTTGCTCATATGTTTTATCAGGAACGATTACAAATAGTTCATTTAAATTTGTAAGGCTTCTATTATTTACACCTTTAATTTTTAATTCTTTTGACTCGTTTCCAACAGGGAATACAGCTGTATTTCCTGTATAAAGAGGACCAAAATCAAGTTTCTCAATATATAAGCTATCATATACGAAAGCTTCATTCGCACTTAAATTTACAGGCTCTACATCTAAATGTTTCACAAGTGTATTAAAGCTTGATTGAGAAATAAGCTGGTACTGATTCGTAATATTATAGTGTGTGTTCAGAACTTGATCAGCTCTTTCACCTTTAAATGTTCCTTTCACAGGAGTCATTTCAACTTCTGATTCATATGTGACTGGGTGATTATTCTTCTCTCCAGCAAGTATTTCATTTACTTTTTTATCTAATGCTGCATCTTTTTTCTCATAGGAATAACTATACGGCGCAGCAACTTTTGATTGCGTAAATGTGTTGTAATACATCGTAACTGACGTACCAACCGCTGTTAATGTTACCGCACTTAAAATAGCGATTGTCGCCAGTGATTTCGCATTTCCTTTAATACGATATAGTAACTGTGATGTCGTTACCATATTCATACCATTATAAAATGCTGACTTATTATTTCTTGCACGTTTCAATACAAATACTGTGAAGAACATGAACAGTAAATAAGTCCCTGCTACTGTCGCTAATAAAATATATAATGCAACGACCATAAAGTCTGCATACATAACTGCTTTCATGTACATTAATGCTAAAAAATAACCTGAACCAATTAAGAAAACTGAAATTAATGCCATAATGACAGATCCTTTTGGCATTGCTTCTCCTTCACGTTCTGCACGGAAAAGTTCAATTAACTTAAAGCGATAAATTAAACGATATCCTTGAAGTGATGTATATAAAATAATCACAAAGAAAATAATTGCTGTATCAATAATGGCAGCCATCGGTACTTCAAAATGAACGTTTAAATTTAATCCCATCATATTTACTAATAACTCAAGGAATAATTTTGAAAGGACACTACCGATCGCAATCCCAATTACTAATGACATTAATCCCATTAACATATTTTCATAAAAGAGCATTTTACCAATTTGTCTTTTACGAATACCTAATAACGAATATAAGCCAACTTCTTTTTTACGTTTACGTGTAAAGAATCCGTTCGAATATATAATGAACACTGCTACGAAAATGATAAGCATCACACTTGAAACTTGGAACGCTCCGCTAATTTTTTTTGAAGCTTCTGCTGCTTTTTCCATTTGTGAATTATATTGCAGTGCTTTAAATGTAAAATAAATAACGATACTAAAAATCATAGATGCAAAATATACAAAGTAGTCTTTAAAGTTCCGCTGTATGTTGCGGAGGGCAATGCTAGATAAGGTCATCAGCCATACCTCCAGAAATAGAAGACATTACGTCAACAATTTTTTGGAAGAACTGTTTACGCGTCGATTCACCGCGGTGTAATTCTTTATATAGCTCACCATCTTTAATGAAAATAACTCGTTTACAATAACTTGCTGCAAATGCATCGTGCGTTACCATTAGAATTGTTGAGTTATCATATTCATTTAACGACTTCATACTTTCAAGTAAATCTGTTGCAGATTTAGAATCAAGTGCTCCAGTTGGCTCGTCTCCGAAAATCATACTTGGATTCGTAACAATTGCACGCGATGCTGCACAGCGCTGCTTCTGCCCACCAGATACTTGATATGGGAACTGACTTAAAATATGATCAATACCGAATTTCTTTGAGATTTCAAGAACGCGGCGATCAATCTCACTCGCTTTCACCTTTGATAACGCAAGTGGTAAAGCGATATTCTCTTTCACCGTTAACGTATCTAATAAGTTATAATCTTGGAAAATGAAACCTAAATGATCACGGCGGAATAACGCTAACTTATCATCATTCATCTTTACAATATCTTTTCCATCAATTAAAATTTCACCGTTCGTCGCATTATCAATTGTAGAAAGAACATTTAGTAAAGTCGTCTTACCAGAACCAGAAGGTCCCATAATTCCAACGAACTCACCTTCTTTTACTTGTAAGTTAATACCTTTTAACGCTGCAAATTTATTCCCACCCGTGTCGTACACTTTTTCAATATTTTTTGCTTCTAACACTGTTTTCATCTCGACATCCCTCATTTCTTCTATTCTCTATTTTCAACTATATACACTCTCTACTCTTGCCACTATCGATGTTTCTTACACAAACATGACAGTTATGTAAGACGCATAAGTAAAGATATAAAAATTTAACCTACTGAACAAAAGTACTTTGTTACTATAACATTGGGATATCATACCATCCATTCATTCTCCTTACAGGAACATTACAATTTTGTAAGGTTAAAAATGTCCCCTACAAAGTTGTGCACGAAATGTCGGATGGAGCTATTTCGTTCCTGCTATTCTATGTACAGAGGAGGTCATAATATGGATTCACTTAAAAATATGAATACTGCAATGCGCTATATTGAAGATAACCTTACGAATGAAATTGATTTTAAAGAAGTTGCGAGGCTAGCTCTCTGTTCTGAGTATCACTTTAAAAGAATGTTTTCGTTTTTAGCAGGTATATCACTATCTGATTATATTCGCTGTAGACGTCTTACTCTCGCTGCCTTTGAACTAAAAAATAGCGATGCAAAAGTCATTGATGTCGCTATAAAATATGGCTACAACTCACCAGATTCATTCGCCCGTGCATTTCAAAACTTGCACGGTATAACACCTTCAGAGGCCCGAAATAGTAGCCATTCTTTGAAGGCTTATTCACCAATGACCTTCCAATTATCCATTCAAGGAGGAAATGAAATGAACTATCGAATTGAAGAAAAAGAGCCATTTCGAATTATAGGTATTACAAAACGAGTACCAATCGTTTTTAACGGTGTAAATGAAGAAATTGCT
Source organism: Bacillus sp. HMSC036E02 (assembly GCF_001836235.1). Classification (NCBI taxonomy): domain Bacteria; kingdom Bacillati; phylum Bacillota; class Bacilli; order Caryophanales; family Bacillaceae; genus Bacillus; species Bacillus sp. HMSC036E02. Next base: position 92,778 of record NZ_KV827881.1, read on the forward strand.
TCTATGTGGAAAAGTTTAAACCCAGATTCTATTCAAACATTAAAGTCCCTTTCAAACATTGAACCTACTGGAATCATTAGTGCTTCTACTAACTTTTCTGAAGGAAGAATGGAGGAAAAGGGGGAACTCGATCACTACATTGGAGTAGCCACAACGAAAGATTGCCCAGAGCAATTCGCGCAACTTGAAGTTGCTGCTTCAACATGGGCTATATTCGAAGCTGTCGGACCATTTCCTGATGCATTACAAAATGTATGGGGACGTATTTATTCTGAATGGTTCCCTTCTTCGAACTATGAACTAGCGGAAGGACCGGAGATATTGTGGAATGAAAGTAAAGACGTATCCTCTCCGAATTTCAGAAGCGAAATATGGGTACCTGTTTTAAAAAAGTAATATAAGAGGCTAACCTTTTCAAAATAAAGAAGCTGCTCTCCCTTTTTAAAGGAAGAGCAGCTTCTTTATTTTATACTTCTTCTTGACTCGTTCTTATACAAGAAAATAGTAATAATCGTAAGCACTGTAATAACTGCAAAAGTAAATACTCTGTAGTTCGAGATAGTAGCAGTACCAATTAACAAGGCAGGTATAACCGCCACAATTAAGCCACCAAACATACCAACAAACGATCCTATACTTTGTTTTACTACTTGAGTTTCTGATACCCAATCATAATAACCAAATCGATTATTAATGAAAATCCCCCATACTGCTGAAAATAATGAATATGTTATCGGTGTTATTACGATGAAAAGAGAGCTCCAAACATCTAGCTTTAACCCGATTATCAGTAATACAGCACTAATAAGTGATGCAGGTATACTCAATGAAAGATTCATAAGAATTTTACTATCATAAATCATCTTTGGCGCTATAGGCAATGATTTAATAATCCATACATTTTTTCCTTCTAAAGACAATGAAACACATGTTGTACATGTCATCGAAATCGCTGCTGCAATAGCAAATGGAGCAATCTTTTGCAACAGGAGCTCAATTCCAGGATACGCTATTAATTGGCTTGGTCCTACTACAACTATAGCTAGCGAGAAAGCTAGCGCCATCACGACTCCCATTCCACTATTTATGACATACACTGTAGAAGAGAAGAAACGTTTCAGCTCTTTTTTATACAATGCGACCAATACACTCTCTTTTTTCATGCTATTAATCTCATAATTTGAAAGCATATGATAAGTGGTGATCCCTGTGTTTATTTGCTTATATTTTAACGAAAGTATTTTTACAAAAAGATAATACCAAATCACTGATATCCCCACGAATAAGATGAAAGCTACCATATCAGCATTAACAATTGCTTTTTGAAACATGTTAGCTAATGGATACACTTTAGTTAATTGCTCGGAAACAATTGCACCAATTCCGTTCATATCATTAAGGCTATATTGAGCATTTCCGTTTTTTAGCATAAAGGAACCGAATGTAATAATTACTATAAAACTTAAAATCGTAGTTATTTTATTCGTATTTTTAAATTCAGAAGCGATTGCCGTAATCGAAGCTCCAAAGATTGCTGCGATTGTTGTTGGGATTAAAGATGCGATAAACATACTGATGAACCACATAAAGTAAAAAGAAACTGATGGATTTTCATGTATGCAATACACAACTCCCATTGGTAGCATGATTATGATTGAAAAGATTGTATTCAGCAAGTATAAATACAAAAACCTACTTGCAATAACAGTACTTACGCGAATCGGCAATGACATTAAAAAGTCGTAATCCTTAAAAGCAAAAATTTCTCCATTTGCCTTAAATATAGTGAAAAACAACGTTAATATACTGCTAATAACTAGTGCATAGACGGGAATAATTTCACTAATTCCTATTTTTATCAATCCATATGCTGAAGCTCCGCAATATAACATTAACATGACACCAACTAGAGCAATAGATACTGTCAGCAAAATCTTATTCTGCTTCTTTCTCTTATCTTTTTCGTATTTAAAGGTGTTTAAACCGAGCTGCGTTATCAACCGAATTTTCAAAAGACCTAAACTATTAGTATTCATTAGCAAGCTCCTTCATAAAGAGCTCTTCCAATGAGCCTTCCTTTATTAAAGAATTTACTTCTCCTGAAAGTGCTAATTTCCCTCTATTAATCATCGCTACTTTATTACATAACTTCTCAGCTACATCTAAAACGTGCGTAGAAAAGAAAATCGCACTTCCTTTTTCACAAAGCTCTTTCATAATACCTTTCAATACTACGGCTGCCTTTGGATCAAGACCAACGAAAGGTTCATCTAAAACTAATAATTTCGGTTTATGTAAAACCGCCGATATAATCGCTACTTTTTGTTTCATACCGTGTGAATAAGAAGATATTAAATCCCCTAAGTACGGTGTAATCTCAAAAGCATCCCCATACTTCTGTATCTGTTCTTCCCGATCCCTCGCAGGCACTTTAAACACATCCGCAACAAAGTTCAAATATTGAATTCCTGTTAATTGCTCATATAAATCTGGATTATCAGGAATATACGCCATTACTCTCTTACATGCAATCGGATCCTTTTTTACTGAATGTCCATCAACAAAAATTTCACCCTCTTCAAAATCTATAACTCCTACTAACGACTTAATTGTTGTACTTTTCCCCGCACCGTTATGTCCAATAAATCCAAAGATATCCCCTGCTTTAACAGTAATATTCAAATGATCAACTGCTTTCTTACCGTCTTTATATGTCTTGCTAAAATTTATAATTTCTAACATGTAAATCCCCCCAAATCACCTTTTCGATTGAATTTTCAGACCTTAAAACGAAAAATTTACTCAGTGAGCTTTTCATTATTCCCACTGAGTATTAAAATCTCTTAACACATAGAAACTATAAATATAAAATTTGACTAATATAGCTCACATTTGTATTTCTTTTTTATACAAAACGTAAGAATATAAATTCGTTATAATGACAGCAACTACTATAATCCCAAGCATCATATAAGTTCTCCAATCAGCCGGAGCGAAAACACTTATAATCATAATAATTCCTAACGCCACAAATACTTTTCCGCTAAACCGATGTGTTTTCCGCCATACTTCTTCATTACTTAACGTCCATGGATTACGCATCCCAACAAAAAAGTTTGGCTTACACTGTGGTAAATAATTACCCATTACTAAAAATAAAACACCAACTAATAATTCAGGCACCCGATTAATGAATAAGTTATATCCTAATCCACTTGTAATAATGTCTATATTTCCTACAAATAGTAGCAATAGTACACCATTATTCATCATCATAAAGGCTTTAGAAAATTTCTCGTAATTTGCTTTTCTTGGATCAATCTTTGGTATCACATTTAGAAATATATATAATGCAATCATAATTCCGACCATAGAAATCATTCCGTAAAATTTAGAAGAATATCCATCTACCTTACCTCCGCTCCAATGCGTTGCAATTGTATCCGGCAAATGTGGCCAAGCAAACGCCCAAGCTAAACAAGTTATAACAATTAATAAGATTGCAAAAAGATGTTTTTTCATTTCCCCTCTTCCCCCTTATTCGTAAATGTAAACACCCAAGTTAATAAATCTTGAAAGACAGTTGTGTTTAAAGAGTACACAACAAATTGCCCTTTCTTTTCATCTTGAATAAGTTCAGCATTTTTAAGTGCGCTTAAGTGGTGTGAAATACTTGGTTTTGTCATATTGAAATGTTCAGCGATTTCACCAGCGGTTAAATCACCTTCTTTTAATAAGTCTAAAATTTTTCGCCTTGTTGGATCTGCTAATGCTTTGAATGCTTGATTCAATGTCTTTCTTCCTTTCGATAATTAGACATTTAGATATTTATCTAAATGTTAAACCGATTACTGTTATTTGTCAATTGTATCCAGTTCCCTTTTTACTTTTCTCACTTTTAACCTATACTGTTTACTAGCTTATCTTTCAACATAATGAAAAGACTTGAAACACATGATACACTATAGCTACAATTGTTTTTCTGAGGAGGAATATACATATGTATAAAATTTTAATCGTTGAAGACGATCCAAATATTTCATCATTACTGCAATCTCACATTCAGAAGTACGGTTATGAAGCTGTTGTTGCAGAGAATTTCGATGATATTATGGAATCGTTTAACGCTGTGAAACCACATCTTGTTTTACTTGATGTAAACTTACCGAAATTCGATGGTTTCTACTGGTGCCGTCAAATTCGTCATGAATCTACTTGTCCAATTATTTTCATTTCAGCGCGTGCTGGTGAGATGGAACAAATTATGGCAATTGAAAGCGGTGCGGATGATTACATTACAAAACCATTCCACTACGACGTTGTAATGGCGAAAATTAAAGGACAATTACGCCGTATTTACGGTGATTATGCACCAAATATTTCTGAACGTATCGTTGAAGTAGAAGGTTTAAAACTATTCCCAGAACGTCCTGAAATTCACTTCGGATCTGAACAAGTTCTTTTAACGAAAAAAGAAGCTATTTTAGCTGAAATGTTATTATCTAAATTCCCTCGTACAGCAAGCCGTGAAGATTTATTAGCTGCGCTTTGGGATGACGAAAGCTTCGTTGAAGAAAATACATTAAACGTAAACATTACGCGTCTTCGTAAAAAGTTTAATGAGCTTGGTATTGAGAACTCTATTGAAACAGTACGTGGACTTGGATATCGCTTTAACGCAACTTGGAGTGAATAAGCATGAAGCTATTTTTACGTGATCATTTTGCATTTTTCCTACTGTACGTTTTAAACTTTGGTATCATTTTCGTTCTTTATGATGCAGTAGATGGATTTCAAAACAATAAATTTTATTTCGTCGTTTTAAGTTTATATTTATTTATTTGTTTCCTCGCTTACCGTTACGTTCGCAATCGTAGAATGTACCATAGATTAAGCGAGCAACCAGAAAAAATGGAAGATGTGTTTATTGAAAGAGCAACTGCTCCGATGCCTCACGGTGTCAATGAACTCGTGCGTACGCAGTACCGCCTCTTCCAAAAAGAACTACAATCGTATGAAGTAAAACAACAAGAACATCAATTATTCATTAACCACTGGGTACATCAAATGAAGACTCCTGTTTCTGTTATGCAGCTTATGGTGCTAGAAATGGAAGACGAGCATTTAATTCCAAAGTTTAAAAAAGAGTTAGAGCGTCTAAACCAAGGGCTTGATATGGCTTTATACATGGCTAGGTTAAATAACTTCCATGAAGATTTCCATGTTGAGACGATTTCATTAAAAGATACGGTAACAAAAAATATTAACGGATTAAAAGAACTATTCATTCGTAATGGTGTCTTCCCTGTTTTAGAAGTCCATTCTGATTTAAAAGTTGCTTCTGATGCAAAATGGCTAAAATTTATCATCTATCAGTTAATGACAAATGCTGTTCGTTACTCTGGGGAACGCGGAAAGAAAGTTTTCTTATCTGCTTACCGAAACGGAAAAGATATTATTTTAGAAGTTCGCGATGAAGGTGTTGGTATTCCGCAAGAAGATATTCGAAGAGTATTTGAACCATTTTACACTGGGAAAAACGGTCGCGCATTCGGAGAATCTACTGGTATGGGACTTTATATTGTAAGTAAAATTTGTGATTATTTAGGTCACTCTGTCAAACTAGATTCCGAAGTTGGTAAAGGAACGACGATTAAAATCATCTTCCACAACGCTGCAAATAATCAAGCAGAACATACGGAGAAGGTGACCGAAGCATGATCGTAACATATGCTAGCAAAATGTATGAGAACTCACTCTCATACATTTTTTGCAATACAACTACTTCTATATCTTCTAGCCGGAGGTATAATCTATGACATTTTGGCAATTTGCATTTAAAAACGTCACGCGCAACTCGAGAGCTTATTTTGCTTACTTTGTAAGTAGTTCCTTTTCCATTGCTGTGTTCTTTTCGTTTGCTGTTTACTTATTCCATCCGAAATTACAAAACTTTGACATGACCTCTGAAATTTCAGGATTAATGATATTTTCAGAAGTAGTAATTGTATTTTTCTCTTTCTTCTTTTTACTATATTCCATTGGTACTTTTTTAAAAGTTAGAAAAAAACAATTTGGTGTTTTGACCATTTTAGGAATATCGAGAAAACAATTACATCGTCTTGTTTTTATGGAGAATATGTTAATCGGGATTTTATCTATCTTTTTCGGCATGCAGTTTGGAGTTGTTTTTTCTCAATTTTTCTTATTAGTAACAGCCAAACTTACGCATGTTCCAGGAATATATTTATACGGTCCTACTAACGCGTTTATTTTAACAACCATTGTTTTCCTTAGTCTTTTTATCATTGTATCTGCATTCACACCAATGCTTATTCGTACAAAAAAAGCGGTACACCTTTTAAAAACAAATGGTGGAAAACAAAAAGAAAGAAAACCATCCGTACTTGTTTCATTATTTGGTGCGATTTGTTTATTTGGTGGTTATACGTTAGCTGGAAATCCTAAATATTTCGTATCAGTAAGCCCGCAAATCGGTGTTATATATATGGTTTCGAGTATTTTCGTTATCCCAATGCTAGTTACAATCGGAACATATTTTTTCTTTTCTCAAATTAGTTTCTTACTGATTTATATTTTAAAGAAAAGAAGAAGATTTTATATGAAACGGATTAATATGCTTTGGATTTCAGATTTAGCAAACCGTATTCGGACGAATATTAATATGCTTTTTATTGTAGCGATGCTCTCTACAATTGCTTTCACAATGATCACGTTCCTATATGGATTCGGGAAATTTATTAAGCTAGAGGTGAATAGAACTTCCCCTTTCCCAATTTCTTATTTCTCTTATGATGCGAACCCTTTTGTTACAGAGCATTTAAATTGGCTTGAGCAACAATTACAAAAAGAGCATTTCCCTTATCAAAAAATAAAAGCTGATATATATGAAACACCACTAAAAGAAGATAAAGATATAGCTATTTATAATGACGTATACGCAATTAAGCAAAGTGACTATAACAAACTTGCGAATTCTTTACGAATGAAACAACTATTTATGGATGATAACGAAGCATATGTGCTAACAGGGACATCTTATATCACCATATTCAACGAATTTGAGCAAAGCTACAATAGGGATTACATTACACTCTCTAGTACAAATACGAAATTAAGAGTTAAAGGCTATGAGCATGTAAACGCAATCCCATCTGACTTTTCATATCAAACGATAGTGTTGCCTGATGTTATCGTAAATAACTTACCTAACACCGTAAAACATATATCAGCATACAATTACAAAATTCAAAACTGGGAACAGACATATGAAATTGCTGATAATTTTATAGAAAAGGTACAAAAAGATCGAAATAAATACCAGTATGAAGGGCCTCTTATTCGCTCCTTTGAATCAGCGGGATCGTTATACAAAATAACATCAGGTAGTGCCGCGTACTTCCTAATCGGGACATTTTTAGGAGTTATTTTCTTCATTGGAGCTGGTAGCGTTCTTTACTTTAGAATGTATACGGATTTGACGAACGAACAAGAGAAATATATAACGATTTCTAAAATCGGTGTAACAGATACAGAGATGAAACGATCTGCAACCATTCAACTTAGTATTTTATTTTTCATTCCGTACATTATGGCATCCATTCATACAATGTTCGCAACAAAAATGCTACAAGATGTAATTGGTCTGTCTTTGTTCAAAGAAGTTTCAGCCGTTCTTATTATTTTTGGATTCGTTGAAATCATATTTTTCTTATTCATTCGTTCACTTTATATGCAAAAATTATCACATTACACGAGTGGACAAAATATTTAAAACAAACTTGATGAAAAGAGTATCTCTCATACTCTTTTCATCTTCACCCTATTAGGAGGTTTAGGTGAATGACATTTTGGCAGTTTGCATTTAAAAACGTCACAAGAAACGCCAGAGCTTATTTCGCCTATTTTGTAAGCAGTGCGTTCTCCATCGCAATCTTTTTCTCATTTGCAGTTTATTTATTTCATCCTAAATTGCATATGACAGACGTAAATTTTTCTCTGAACATATTAATGACAATTTCAGAAGTTGTCATTGTGTTCTTTTCATTTTTCTTTTTACTGTATTCAATCGGGACGTTTTTAAAAGTACGAAAAAAACAGTTCGGGATTTTAACAGTACTTGGCATATCTCAAAAACAATTAAAGCGACTCATATTTATAGAAAATATGTTAATTGGTGCTCTTTCTATATTTTTTGGCATTCAACTTGGACTTGTCTTTTCACAGTTCTTTTTGTTAGTTACCGCCAAAATTACACACGTACCTGGTTTATATTTATATCCGCCTACAAGTGCTATCGTTTTAACTATCATCATCTTTCTCGGGCTCTTCATTCTCGTATCATCTTTTACACCGATGCTCATTCGCACGAGAAAAGCCGTACGTCTTTTAAAAGAAGGAAAACAACAAAAAGAAAGAAAAGCATCCGTGCTCATCTCTCTATTTGGTGCGATCTGTTTAATATGTGGATATGCGTTAGCCGCAAATCCGCTGTATTTTATGTCGCTAGGTGACATAATTGGACTTTTATATGCCGTCTCTAGTATATTTGTCATCCCATCGCTTATTGCAGCTGGAACATACTTTTTCTTTTCACAAATTAGTTTTTTACTTATTCGTATTTTAAAAACACGAAGAAAGTTTTATATGAAACGAATTAATATGCTTTGGATTTCCGATCTAGCATCACGTATTCGGACAAACATTAACATGCTCTTTATTGTAGCGATGCTATCGACGCTCGCTTTTACAATGATTACATTCTTATATGGATTCGGGAAATTTACAAAGTTTGATGCGATTAGACAAAACCCTTTCCCGTTTACTTATTTATCACATACTGAAAATACGTTAGCTGATGAACATTTAAACTGGTTAGAGCAGAAATTTAATGAAGAGCACTTTACTTATACAAAATTTAAAACGGATATATATGAAGTATCTTCGGCTGAAGATAACACGCAGCTCTATTATGCCATTAAACAAAGTGACTATAATGTACTTGCTAAGGCTTTAAATTGGGAAACGCTCACGGTAAATAAGAATGAATCTTATATTCTTATGAAAGACTTAGATGATCAAGTTATTGGAACGCTCCATAATAAAGAACAGAAAAATACTCTTACACTTACTCAAAACAATTTACAACTACAGGTGAAAGAATATAAAAGTTATAGCCCATTCCCAAACAGCTTAATATACCAATTACTCATACTATCTGATGAAAATGTAGAAGCCTTATCCACAGTTTCCAAACAAATGAGTGTATATAGCTTCAAAGTTACAGATTGGGAAAAAGCACATAATATCGGTTCATCGTTTATAACAAAAATCCATAACGATAATGCAGCAATTCAAGCAGAGCATCCACCTTTCCATGCAAGTGAAGCGAGCGATTCTCTATATAAGACAAAACTAAATGTCGCTTCGTTCTTCTTAATTGGTACTTTCCTAGGAGTTATTTTCTTTATCGGTGCTGGCAGTGTTCTTTACTTCCGGATGTATACAGATTTAACAAATGAGCAAGAAAAATATATAACGATTACGAAAATCGGCTTAACTGAGACTGAAATGAAACGTTCAGCGACAATTCAGCTTGCGATTCTTTTCTTCGTACCTTACATTATGGCATCAATCCATACGATGTTTGCGACAAAGATGCTACAAGAAATATTACATCTCTCGTTCTTCGCTGAAATTACAGTCGTACTGTTGATTTTTGGAACAGTTGAAATTTTATTTTTCCTTTTAATTCGTTCCTTTTATATGCAAAAATTATCACAACACATTAAGTTTTAAAAAGTAGAAAGGTGATTACTATGGAAGAAGTATTACACATAAAAAACGTCTCAAAAGTATATGAGGGAAAAGTCCCTCATACTGCTTTAAAAAATATAAATTTACACGTGGATAAAGGGGAATTCGTTGCCATTATGGGACCATCTGGTAGCGGAAAATCTACATTTTTAAACGTTATCTCTACAATCGATTCTCCGACTTCTGGTGATGTCGTGATTAACGGAAAAAAACCGCACACATTTCGTAGAGAGAAGTTAGCTATTTTCCGAAGACAAGAGTTAGGATTTGTTTTCCAAAACTTTAACTTACTAGATACACTAACAATCGGTGAAAATATCGTACTACCTTTAACATTAGATAATGTTCCATTAAAAGAAATGGATGAAAAGCTTGATAACATTTCAAAAAAGCTTGGAATTGATCATATTTTGGACAAGCGTATTTTTGAAGTTTCTGGAGGACAAGCACAGCGTACCGCAGTAGCACGTGCTGTTATTCATCATCCTTCACTTCTACTAGCCGATGAACCGACAGGAAACTTAGATTCAAAAGCGGCAATTGACGTAATGGAGTTATTTACGAAATTAAATAAAGAAGAAGATGCAACGATTTTAATGGTTACGCACGATCCGTTTGCAGCAAGTTATTGTAACCGTGTTATTTTTATTAAAGATGGCGAACTTTACAATGAACTGCACCGCGGATTATATCGCGAGAAATTTTATCAAGAAATATTAGATGTTCTAGCGTTATTAGGAGGAAGACGTGGATGACATTTTGGCAATTCGCATTTAAAAATGTCTCGCGTAATTCGAAAGCATATTTCGCCTACTTTGTAAGTAGTGCGTTTTCTATCATGGTTTTCTTTTCATTTACTGTATACGCGTATCACCCGCGGTTACAAAGTGTACAAAGTTTCCAAGAACGTGATCCTCTAATGAACTTAGCTAGTACAGCACAGCTTGTGATTGTTATGTTCTCGTTCTTCTTTCTCTTATATTCAATTGGAACATTTTTAAATGTACGGAAACAGCAATTCGGGATACTCACCATTCTCGGTATCTCACAGAGACAATTAAAGAGACTGTTATTTACTGAAAATATGATCATCGGGATATTGTCTATCTTTATCGGCATTCAAGGTGGACTTGTATTTTCTAACTTTTTCTTATTAGTCACTTCGAAATTAACAAGTGCGAAAGGTCTCTATTTATATTGGCCAACAGAAGCGATTATCGTTACAACCGTAACGTTTATCATTTTATTTTTAATCGTTTCTACGTTTACACCAATGTTTATTCGTACTCGAAAAACAGCCCACCTCATTAAAGGGAACAAGAAAATGCCAGCTGAAAAAAGACCATCTATACTCATCTCTTTATTCGCTTTAATTTGTTTAGGGCTATGCTATTATATCGCTGGTTATCCGCGAGGCTACGTAACGGAAAAAAATGTGCAAAATGGATCTGTCTTTTTTATTATGTTATCTATTTTACCGCTCGTAATAGTCGGGACATATTTATTCTTTTCACAAACATTCCTTCTTTTCATCTATATTTTAAAGAAGCGCAGAAAGTTTTATTTGAAACAAATAAATATGTTATGGATTTCAGATTTAGTTTCTCGTACACGCAGTAATATTAATGTACTCTTTATTGTTTCTATGCTATCTGCACTTGCATTTACGATTATTATTGGATTATTCGCCGCTAATAACAATACGAAGGCATCAGTATTAGAGCGATATCCCGTTCCCTTCACGTATACATCAGAAGGTGACAATTCCCTTGAACAAAAGCATATTTCTACAATTGAAACGGAGCTTACAACTAATAATTTTCTTTACAAAAAATATAAGTTTACAGTATTAAAAGATACAGCTTCCAAAGAAGATATTATGCTTATGAAGATGAGTGATTATAACGCAATTGCTAAACAATTGAAAAGACCGGAAATAACAATCGATTCTACAGAAGTTTATATTATTTCTCGGCACTCACCAGAACTTCTCGATCTCGTATCTAATCCATTTGCAAAGCAAAATACGATTACACTCGGGTCTAATAAAAAAGAATTTCATATTAAAGGGTTTATTAATAAGGGAATCGAACCATCCTTTGCATTCCCACATTTAGTTGTCGTACAAGATTATGTATTTGATAATATGATTCCTCATATTGAAACAACTGTAATCTATAACTACTTCGTAGAAAACTGGGAAAATGCAATAGTTCCAACCAAAAATATGTTACGTGTTATTAGTGGCGATGCGCGTGAGTTCTACGAAAAGCATACAGAAGAGAACGCTCAAGTTCCTTTCTTCATACACACGGCTACGGATGAACTCATTTACGGTAAAGGAAATGCAGTTGCTCAATTCTTTATTTGGGCATTTCTCGGCTTTATTTTCTTTATCGGTGCGGCTAGTGTTTTATACTTCCGTATGTATAATGACTTAACAACTGAAAGACAAAAGTATATTACGATTACAAAGCTTGGCTTAACTGAATCAGAAATGTTTCGCTCTGCAACGATTCAATTAGGAATTTTATTTTTCGTTCCTTACATCGTTGCTGGTGTTCACACGTTATTTGCGGTTAAGTTTTTACAAAGCATGTTTTCTTTCTCATTACTAAAAGAGACATGTATCGTACTCACCTTTTTCGGGATTATTGAGATTATTTTCTTCTTCTTAATCCGTTCTCTGTACATTAATAAATTATCACAGCATATAAAAATATGAATAAAATGGCCTTGTGCATATTGCACAAGGCCATTTTCAATAGTTTTTAATAATTAGCAGCAATATCCGCCGTAGCCACCAGCATAACCGCCGTAACCACCATAACCACAACCGCCGCCTCCGCCGAAGCAACTAGCACCGATGATAATTAATAAAATAAACAATACGATTAGAAGCGCAAAACCGCCTCCGCACCCATGTCTGCGGTTACAATCATCATGTCTGTGTTCACACTTTTCGCTCATTACTCTATTCCTCCTTTAGTATCATTCATAACAAGTTCACCTTGCTCTAAATGAGGGGATTCCATTTATAGTATGTTTTCAGGGCGAATAGGAAGCTTGGCTTTCTTAAAAACGGGCTTGTTTTCGGAAATGGGCTTCATCAAAAAAAGATACCAATTAAGGTATCTTCTAAATAAACATATTTAATAAAAGTGCAAAACCAAATGCAATAAATGATAACAATGTCTCAAGTACCGTCCACGTTTTAAACGTTTCCTTCACCGTTAATCCTAAATACTCTTTTACAAGCCAGAATCCTGCATCATTTACGTGAGAAAACATTAATGATCCCGCACCTGTTGCTATAACGAGCAATTCTAAATTTACACCTGACATGTGCTGAATAACTGGTGAAACAATTCCTGCTGCCGTCGTTAATGCTACCGTAGCTGAACCTGTTGCAATTCGAATTAATCCAGCTACCATGAAAGCTAAGACGATCGGTGATAACGATATATGTTCTGCCATTTGCGCAATCGCTGTTCCAACGCCGCTTTCAATTAATATTTGTTTAAACCCACCGCCTGCACCAATAATTAAAATAATGGAACCGACTGGTAGTAAACTTTCATCCGTTAACTTTTTAATCATCTTTTTATTAATTCCTTGTCTTATTCCAAGTAAATAAAATGCTGCGAAACATGAAATAAGTAAAGCAATTACTGGGCTTCCTATAAATACTAAAAATTCAGTTATCTTTTTCGGTAATGAAATATATGGTGCCACTACTGATAAAATCATCAATACAACTGGTAATAAAATAATAAAAAATGAAACTTTACGACTTGGTAAATCTTTTGATACAGTCGTAACTCGAACAAGCTCTGGTTCATTTTCGGGTATAACCCTTTTATGTACCCACTTTGCAAATATCGGTCCTGCGATAATGGCTGCAGGTAACGCGATAAGTAATGAATATAAAAGTACCTTTCCTAAGTTCGCGTTATAAATACCGATTGCTGTCATCGCCCCTGGATGTGGTGGCACAAGCCCGTGCACAATAGATAATCCAGCAATAACAGGTAACGCAATTAATAATATATTTTGCTTCGTCGTTTTTCGAATCGAAATAACAAGTGGTAATAATATGACGATCCCCACTTCAAAAAACACTGGAATCCCTATAACAAAACCTGCAAATAACATAGCCCAAGGTAGTTTCTTCACACCGAAAAATCGAATAAAGAAGTCTGCCACTTGCATGCCCGCCCCTGAATCGGACATCATTTTTCCTAAAATTGTTCCGAGGGCTAAAATACCAACTAGATGCCCTAGTACACTACCAACACCAGTTTCATAGGCAGTCACTATTTTCGTTAAGTTCAGTCCAGACATAATAGCTAAAAATAAACTCGCAACTGTTAAACTAATAAATGCATGCCATTTCCACCATGATACCCCTAAAATAACAATTGTGATCGCAAGTAACGTGACGATTAATAAGTATATATCCATCTCTCATTCTCCTTACTTTTATCCCGATTGGTGTGGGCTAATAATTAGTGGGTGATGCCCTCCTCCACTAATTAAAGTTTTACTTTATAAAAAAAGAGGGAACATCCCCTCTTTTTATACGTCATAATTCACTACATAATGCTGCATTTCTGTATTGTAGTAGCCTTCGCTATATTCAATTACTTCGCCAACTTCATCATAAGAATAGCGCATACGTTTTAATAACGCTGTCCCCTCTTTTTCACCTAGCGCTTCTGCAACGAAACTAGGCGCGAGTCCAACAGCGAATTCATCTCTGAAGTTTTCTAAGTGAATGCCTCGGTCTTCAACTAAATCATAAAGCGATTGCAAGTCAAAGTCCGATAAATCTGTACTTGCCATTCCTGCTGAGAAATAGTGCGTATAATGAATGTAAGGTGCATCATTTAACGTATATAAACGTTCAATACGAAAACTCTCCTTGCCGAATAATCGAAATGGCACCGTTCCTTCTTCATTATGAACGATTTCTGCTTTTAGCAATTTCTTTTGTACTTTATATCCTTCTTCCACTAACACTTCTGTAAATTTCTTACCTTTTGACAACTTCGTCGCAGAAGTATTACGGATAACTTTCGTTCCTTTACCGCTTTTCTTTTCTAAATATCCTTCTTGAGCGAGTTCTTTAATTGCATTACGCACTGTAATTTTGCTCACTTTGAACTCTTCTTCTAACTGCGGTTCGGAAGGAATATTCGTATGAATCGCATATACACCATGCAATATTCGATCACGAATAATATTTTTTATTTGTAAATATAATGGTCCTTTTTTCCTCGTTACGTTCACCGTTACACCCACTACCTTTCTACATCACCTACTGATGCCGTCATTGCCCGAAGTATATCCTTCTCTGATGACATTGGCGTATCACCGACGATTGTATGTGCAAGCATTCCAGCTGCTGACGCAAATGAAACAGCTTTCTCTGGTGCAAACTCTTTTATCTCGCCATGAATAATCCCGCTCGTATAAGCATCTCCAGCACCTATTCTATCATATACAGAAAACGTAAGTGTTTTTGCAAAAGTGAACGCACCATCTTTACATATAAATCCGCGAAGCGAGTGTGTATTATCACTATTAATAGAGCGATGTGTACCAGCGATTGTAGCGATATGATATGTTTCAGCCACCTTTGGAATAAGATCAATAAGTTGTGCTTCTCGCTCCGTCTCCTCTGTTTTCATTCCAAGAACGAACATTGCATCTTTTTCATTCATCATAACAATATCAGCAAGAGCCAGCATTTCTTCATAATGTGGTTTCGCCTGCTCATACCCATCTTCTCCCCAAAGAGATGGACGATAGTTGCAATCAAAGACGACAGTGCCTGCGCTTTCTTTCACTGCTTTCGCTAAAGATTTCATATGATGGCGCACCGTATCATTCATCGCAAGTGTAATTCCGCAAAAATGAACAATATCAATTTCCTTTGCGATTTCTTCAAATTGATACATGTCTTCACATGCCGTATTGAAACTACTTTCTAATCGATTCGAATATGTAACGCGACTTGCCCGTGCGCCAAATCCATTTTCTAAAAAGTACATGCCGACATATTTACCGCTTCTTGAAATAAACGGTGCCTGAATGCCTAACTTTTGAATATGTGATACTGCAGCATCCCCAACAGAATTTTCCGGTAAAGTTGAAATAAGAAAGCCTTCATGACCGAGATGAGAAAGTGCTGCTGCAACGTTCACACCTGTACCAGAAAATGAGTAATTTAATGTGTTAGCTTGCGACAACAATTCATATCCTGGTACTTGCAGGCGCATCATTACTTCACCAAATGCTGCAATTTTCTTACGCATATTGATCAACTAACTTTTTCACGACTGCTAATAATTCACGAACATCTTCTACTTTCGTGTTACCAGTTTCTTTATCAATAATAGAAGAGTACACGTGCGGGATAACTTGCTCTACGTTTGCTTCAAGCGCAATACGTACAATTGTTTCGAAGTTTTCTTTATCAATTCCGCCTGTTGGCTCTAATGCAAATCCTTCTTCTGCACAAGCCTTCGCAACTGCGCGATATTCTTCCTCATGAGCTAAACCTTTCATTGGGAAGTATTTCAATGAATTTCCGCCCATATCACGTACAAGTGCAATTGCTGTTTTAATTGGAACGATTGCTTTTTCTTCTCCAGCTGCGCTAATTGGACCAGTAGAAATATTTACGTAACCTACTTTTCCTGTTGGCGATACTAAACTATTAATCCAGCTATCTTTTTCGCCAAGATTTGCACGTGTCGCTCCAACTGAAGGGAACACTTGGTTAATATGGCTGCCAGGATAATGCTTCGCAATCTCAGCTACAACTGCCGCTTGGCGATTATCTCCTGCTCCTAGTCCGATTGATACAGCGTCATCAATTTCTTTTCCGTATGCTTTCATCGCTGTAACGGCTTCTTCTACTGTTGGGTAGTCTTTTGATAATACCCCCACTACTACATACCCTTCTGCTGCTTCAAAAATATCTTTCGCATTTCGGATATTGTTCGCTAATACATTTAATGCTACGCGGCCTTTATAAAAACGTTTTTGAATGTTTGTCATTTTAGTTTCCCCCTACAATTTCTCTCAATTTTTCTTCAATCACATGTATGTCATCACCTTGAAGTGGACGTGGATCAATATCAAAGAATCCTTGTCTTACTCCGTAATCACGTGTATAGATTGCGATTTCCCCTTCGCGTAATGCTGTCACAACGCCTTTTGCCGATTTATTTAACTCTTTTTCGTTAATATGAATACGTGCTCTAAAGATTGCTCTTCCCGCTTCATCTTGAACGATCGTTACATTTACACCTTTTAATTCTTTTAGCGGCATAAGTACTTGTAACAAATCTTTTTCTTGCTCGCTCTTATCTTCTTTTACTCCGTACTCATCAAGTGCTTGAAGTAAACCAAAAGTTGTTTCTTTCCCAACTTTCATGCTTCTTCCGATGCAATGTAACTGCACTTTCAGCCATTCGATATATTTTCGTTTACCGCCAACAATACCAGAAGTAGGTCCTTCAATTGCCTTTGAACCACTATAAATGGCAAGGTCTGAATACTTCACATACTTTTGAATGTCTTCTTCAGCTGCTGCATCAACGATAAGCGGTACATTATTTCGCTGCGCAACTTCCCATGCTTCTTCAACAGAAATCATATTTTTTTGCACTGCATGATGTGATTTCACATACAGAATCGCTGCTGTATTTTCACCAATTGCCTCTTCAATATGCTCTGCTTTCCCTTCATTTGCATAGCCAACTTCTACAAGTTTACCGCCGCCTAAATAAATCATCGTTTCAACAGGAGCACCGTATTGAACGTTATGACCTTTTAACATAATCACTTCGTTTTTCGCGATTACTTCTTGATGAAGTCTTTCACTTTTACGGCGATTTCCTTCTGTAACGATACCAGCGATAGAAAGTGCAATTCCGCTCGATGCTGAATTCACAACGACCGCTGCCTCTGAATCTAGAATTCTCGCAATATGGTCTCCTGCTTTATCTACTAAATCTGCAATTTCCACATAATTTTGTCCACCATGTTTCATCGCATCCATCACTGTATCTGTAGGAGCGGATACACCTAAAATACTCATTCTACCGCTCGCATTAATTACTCTTTTTAATCCATACTTAGCATTCAATGAATGACCCATTGATTACAACCCCTTTCGTATCAATTCTTCTTTCAGCAATGCGCTGATCCCCTTCTGAATCAATTAACGTAACCTTCTCATCTTTCACCGTAAATAAAGTTAAGTTTGCAATATCGCCTTCTTGAATACGGCCAAGCTCTGGTTTTTTCAGCCACTCTGCCGCATGTTTCGTCACCGCATCAATTACCTCTTCTAGCGGATATCCTAAGTAAAGGAATTTCGAAAGAACGTGAGCCATACTATACACGGGACCGTGTATACGATTCTTTCGGTAAATATCTGTACTAATTGTATTAAAGGCAATACCATGACGCTTCGCCGCTTCTGCTACTTTAAAAGAAAAACTAGCATTACCGTGACCAACATCTAAATGAACGCCGCGATTCACTGCATCTAGTAATACAGGTAGCGGTTTGCCTTCTTCATCGAATAAATTATTTTCTTTCCCGTTTAAGTAATGTGTAATCACATCATCTTTTTCTAAAAGAGGTACAACTTCCTCTATGCGAGGAGGCGCTGAACCGATATGTACCATAATCGGTAATGATGTTTCACGAGATAAAGAGCGTGCAACACGAAGCGGTTCAATCCCACTATCACAAACGACACTTTTACTCATTCTCGCCTTTAACCCAACGATTACATCTTTATACTTTTCTACTGCTTCTATTACTTTCTCTTTATCTATCCATTCCATATTGGATAGTTCATCAATTCGTTTCAAACCGATGCGAGAAATATTTAAAAAGGCAAATAAATTCGTTTTTGCCTGCTCTCTACTTTTTACTAAATCTGCAATGCGATCAGCTCCGCAGCTACCCGCATCAACAATTGTCGTTACCCCTTGCTTAACGCCAATTTCATCCACCTCATCGCCATACGGATTAAACTCTGGAAAAGCGTGAACGTGTAAATCAATCCAGCCACTCGATACGTAAGTACCTGAGTAATCAAGAACCTTTCCACCCTCGCCAGTACCAGCTTTCGTCACCTGTGCGATTTTGTTATTTTCAATTACAATGTCAATCTCTTCCCCGTTCACACGTTTCACATTACGTAGTACGAATCGTTCTGTCATTGTACTTCCACCCTTTTCTATAAGAAGCCATAAGAATACGCTTACATTAAAATTTCATTTTATATGTCTTTCACACGTTTAGCGTAACACAAAAAAAGAGAGAAGTAAATATAACGTTATAATGTTTGAAAGTGAATAAAAAGATGCTCCTCCAAAATGGTAATAGTATAGGAAATTATATCAACGATTTTTTGAATATATCTATCATAACTTACAATATATCAACGATTTTTCAATTATATCTATCATAACTTATAATATATCAACGATTCGACAAGGAATATCGATTTACCGACAAGAAACGTCAATTCCTTTCTTATATAAAAAAAGCTGTTCCAAATGGCACAGCCTTTTTCTTTATTCCTGAACCGTCACAATAACCCCATCCATATTATTCCCCGAAATTTCATACTGCTTGTTTGTCGGAATGTTCACTTTCATATTCTCAGAAACTTTATAATAAGAAACAGTATATTTCTTACCTTCTACTTCAGTTGAAATCCCTTTTTCCTCTTTTAAAAACTCTAAATATTCCTCTAGTGTGAAATTCTTTTTTTGCATAATTGCGCTATGAGGTAGGCCAACATAACGGATATGCCATGGCTCATATTGAATTCCAGTAATGTTACTTTTATTTTTCGGATAACGTAATACAAAGCCATGCTTCCATACGTTCTCTTCGATCCATTTTCCTTCAGGCGCTTTCTCCATCTTCTTTTGCGTTGATCCAACGTCTAGTGATAATCCTAAATTATGTTCACTATATCCTGCTGGAAGCGCGTAATCAGATCCCATTTCTTTATATAATTTACTTTGTTCTTTAAAATCTCGATACCCACTACTCATTAAGAAATGCTGTACGCCATCTTTTCCAGCCGCATCGACAACGTTCAAAAACTTTTTTACAACATACTTTGATAAACGAAGATTTCTATCAAATATTACGTAGCCTCTCACTAATTCACTATTATGATTTACATTTATAATATCAGACCTAATACTATCTTTTTTTACTGGATAATCCCTATTAACTAATAATAAATCACCCTTATAAATTTGTTCCTTCGTAATCTCTTTCCTCTCGGTATTTGCCGCCTTTACTAGCTCATCTTTTCCGACAATTTTAACATCGATTTCCTTTTGAAATAACGGTGATATATAAAAGCCTACACATACTGTGCATGCTATAAAAAAAGAAATAAATACCCACTTTTTCATTTCTAGTTCCTCCTTAACGTAACTTACGTATAGAATAGAAAAAACTATTAAAATAAAAAGTGGGGTAAAGTTTAAATTTTTATTAAATTGTTAAGTTCTCGTCTTTTGGCAATCGCACTTCAAACATTGTTCTAACTACATTACTTTCAGCAGAAATTGTACCGTTATGCTGCTCAACAATATTTTTCGCAATAAACAGTCCAAGGCCTGTCCCGCCACGGTTCTCAGTTCTCGATTTATCACCTATATAAAACATATCAAAAAGATACGGTAAATCTTCTTCTGGAATGCTGTCTCCATAATTCATAACTTGTACAACAACTTCTCCATTATCGATATACCCATTCAGATCAACAAATTGCCCATCATATCCGTATCGAACGGCATTTGTTAACAAGTTTTCAAATACTCTAGCTAACAATTTTCCATCACCGTTAATTGGCAAATGAGGATCAATATTCAACCTAGCTTGTAAATGATGTTTCTCTAATAAAGGATACAATTCCTCATCTAACTGTATAAGTAGTTCACTTATATCAATCGGCTTTTTATCCAGCTTTAGCATGCCATAATTCATACGTGTAATTTCAAATAACTCATCAATTAAA
>NZ_KV827881.1:113791-118150 GCF_001836235.1 Bacillus sp. HMSC036E02
AATTTCAAATAACTCATCAATTAAACTTTCGAGCCTTTGCGATTTCGTATATGCAATTGTGGAGAAATGTTTAATTTGTTCTTTTGTTAAATTCTCATCTTTAAGAATTAAATCTAAATACCCTAACACGGATGTTAATGGAGTTCTTAAATCATGAGCTAAGTTTACAACGAGCTGATCTTTACTACTTTCAGCAAAGTCTCCTCTTTCCACCGCTTCTTTTAACTTTTCACTCGCAACATTTATTTCACGTGCGATATCTCCAAACTCATCGTTTGATGAAACTTGAACTTTATTCGTAAAGTTACCGTTCGCAAGATGATGAATCCCGTTAGAAATCTCACTAAAATACTTTAAATACGGTTTTGTCAAAAAGAAGAAAAAGATAATAGATAACGGAATAAAGAAAATTAAAAAGAAGTTAATGTCTCCAAATTCCCTTACCACTGACCTAAATTGCGCTAAAGGCTCTTCGTAGCGAACCATCGTTTTATAATACAGCTGCAATCCTTTATAAATTATATAAGTTACAGTTGCTGCAAGCACCATACTTAACGCAAATAA
This sequence comes from Bacillus sp. HMSC036E02, assembly GCF_001836235.1. Lineage (NCBI taxonomy): Bacteria > Bacillati > Bacillota > Bacilli > Caryophanales > Bacillaceae > Bacillus > Bacillus sp. HMSC036E02. Next base: position 114,356 of record NZ_KV827881.1, read on the forward strand.
GGCAATCATTTTAAATCGAAAACTTTTCATCATATTAGCCATTGAAAGTATAACCTACTCCCCACACTGTTTTTATTAATTTATCCTTTCTTTTATCTTCCCCAAGCTTTTTCCGCAACGTACGAATATGTACCATAACTGTATTTCCGCCTTCATAATAATCATCAGCCCATACTTGCTGAAAAATGTTTTCCACATTGTACACTTTCTTCGGATGGCTCGCTAATAAATATAAAATATCAAACTCTTTCGGCGTTAATTCAACTTGTTCTCCGTACACATTTACTGTTCTTCGCTCAGGATCAATCACGACCCCGCCTACCTCTAAAGCAGATTTATTCTCCTCTACTTTCGGCTGATTTAACGTAAGAAACCTACGTAATTGTGCATTTACACGCGCAACTAATTCAATCGGTGTAAAAGGTTTCGTCATATAATCATCTGCGCCTAATACAAGACCTGTCACCTTATCAAAGTCCGAAGTTTTCGCACTTAAGAATATGATTGGCATATGGTGCTTCGCGCGAATTTGACGCGTCACTTCATACCCATCCATTTTCGGCATCATAATATCTAAAACCACTAAGTCGATTGGCTGCGTTTCAATAATATGAACAGCCTCTTCCCCGTCCGCTGCCTTCACGACGTGGTACCCTTCTTTTTCTAAATGTATCTCAATTAAATCAGCAATTTCTGCCTCATCATCCACTATTAAAATTGAAATGCGCTTCATTTTACTCCCCCTTTTATACGCTCGATTGTAAACTAGTCTATCCCATTTGTACAATACGAAAAGGTTACCCGTTAGAGTAACCTTTGTAAATAAAATTATATCAGCGATTTTCCAAATATATCGACCATAACTTGAATTATATCGGCGATTTCTCAATTATATCGACCGTAACTCGCATTATATCAGCGATTATTGAAATATATCGACTTACCGACAATTAACAACGAAATTCGCCCGCTACTTTAAAGACTCAAGTTACCGCTCCAAAACAATTCGCTGTTTCGTGATCTCCGCCAACCTTCCGCGGTCTACTTCATACTCAGCTTCAACACTTTGCGGCACCATAACTTTCCCGCTCTCAAGCATCACTTCCGGCGAAATAATATCCTGCTCCCAATGTCTGCTAGAAGCAGATATATCGCCTGGAATCGTAAAGTTCGGCAATGAGGCAAGCGCAACATTTTGTGCTCTTGAAATCCCCATCTCCACCATACCGCCGCACCAAACGGGTATGTTGTGCTCCATGCAATAATTATGGATTTGAACCGATTCTGTTAATCCGCCCACTCGCCCTGGTTTAATATTAACGATGCGGCAGCTACCAAGGGTAATCGCAACGCGTGCATCTTCTAAACTATGAATACTTTCATCTAAACAAATCGGCGTTTCAATTTTCTTTTGCAACTCCGCGTGATCAAGAAAATCATACTCGGCTAACGGTTGTTCAATCATCATTAATTGGAATTCATCTAGTCGTTTCAGCCTCTCCGTATCCCCTAATGTATATGCTGAATTTGCATCTGCCATTAGCGGGATATGCGGAAACTCTTTTCGAATCTCTTTCAATAATTCGTAATCATGCTCTGGCTTTATTTTCACTTTAAAACGCTCGTATCCTTCTTCTGCGTACTTCTCGATTTGTTTTAACATAACCGGAATCGTATTGATCCCAATTACAACGCCGACTTCAATTTCAGACTTCGTTCCGCCAAGCACTGTCGCTAACGATTTCTTTTGACACTTCGCATATAAATCCCAAACAGCCCCTTCAATTCCGGCCTTTGCCATTCGGTTTCTTTTTATATGTTGAAATAGACCCGGTACCTCATTTGGATGAGAAATTTCAGCCTTTAATAAATCAGGTATTAAAAAGTCTTGCAGTACATGCAGCGCCGTCTTCACCGTTTCTTCCGTATACCACGGTTCAGAGAACGCAACGACTTCGCCAAATCCAATGTACCCGTCTTCATCTTCTAATTCAATAACGATACTCTCACGCTTTTCGTAAGTCCCGTAGCTTGCAGCAAACGGGATTACGAGTGGCATTTCCGTTATATACAGTGTCGCTTTTTTTATTTCCACCTACATCTCCTCCACTAATTCTCTTAACTCTCGTCTTAACAATTTTTTCGAAGCGTTACGTGGTAATTCCTCTAAGAAACATGCTTTCTTCGGCACTTTATATTTCGCTAATTTCTCCTCGCAAAAGTGAAGAATTTCTTCTTCTGTTACCGCCCCGCTTTTCACAACAAAAGCAGCGGGTACTTGTCCCCATTTATCATCAGTCATACCTACAACACCAGCTTCCGCTACCGCTGGATGGGACAGCAACACTTCTTCAATTTGAGCCGGATATATATTCTCTCCGCCAGAAATAATTAAATCACTGCGGCGATCTAATACGTATAAAAATCCTTCTTCATCTAAATAACCGAGGTCGCCAGTATGAAGCCATCCGTTTTGAATAGTCTCACGCGTCGCATCTTCACGGTTAAAGTAACCACCTGTTACGTTTGGTCCTTTTACTACAATTTCACCTTCCGCATGTGGCGGCACTACTACGCCATCTTTTTCAATACGAAGTTGGCACTGAAATAGTGGCTTTCCAGCTGATCCTACTTTCGTTAACATGTAATCTGCGGACAACGTACAAATTTGCGAAGACGTTTCTGTCATACCGTACGTTTGATACACAGGAATTCCTTTATCTACACACGTTTCGAGTAACGGTTTTGGCGCTGGTCCTCCGCCAAGTAACATACATCGTAAAGAAGATGGATATGTTTCTTCTCCAAGTCTCTCTAATAAATCAGTTAACATTTTTGATACGACTGAAATAATCGTTACGCCTCTCGTTTGAAGTGCTTTATGAATAAAATCCGCATCATATTTCGGAACGAGTAAAATGCGCATGCCATACATAATATTTTTCATTAAAAGAGATAGTCCGCCAACGTGGAACATCGGCATACAAGCTAACCAACAATCATCATCACGAAGCCCTAAGTTAAGCGAAGAGCCAACCGCACTTGCCCAATGATTACCGTACGTTAAAATAACGCCTTTCGGTTTTCCTGTCGTCCCAGACGTATAAATAATTGTCATCGCTTCTTCTAAATAAAACTCTTCTTGTATAGAGGCTTCCTCTTTTGGTCCATTCATCACTTCGGCGAATGAATAGACAGGAACATCTTTAGCATCAAATTCTTGATCGGTCACTAAACAAATAACTTCAGCATCATCCATTTGCCAAAGTAGCTCTTCTCTTGAAAGACGCGTATTTAAAAGCACAGCTACTGCCCCTACGTACGATAGGGCGTGAATAACTGTAATCATCTCCATACCATTTTTCATCAGAACAGCCACCTTTTGCCCTCGCTTCACTCCAACATGCGTGAGACGTTCACAAACAGATACTACTGTTTCATGCAGCTGCATAAAATTAACTTTCTCTTCCTCTATTTCAATTGCAGTTCGATCTGGTGTTAAAAACGCACGTTGCATTAACCAATTTGGCATAGTTTCCATCATACATTCTCCTTTCATGAAAGAAAGAGACTTGATATGACATCAAGTCTCTTAGTTGTTTTGTTTCCGGTTTGTCACATCCAGCTACAGCGGCTAGAACAGTCGGTCGTTTCACGCCTTCCTACGAGGCAAAAAGCGCCTCTACGTCAGGAGTTCCAACACCCTCTTGTTCTAAACGAGCCGCTTCCGCTTTTGGTTTCATCCAGCTACAGCAGCTAGAATGTTCGGTGGCTTCACTTCTTCCTACGAGGCAA
>NZ_KV827881.1:118250-139571 GCF_001836235.1 Bacillus sp. HMSC036E02
GTGGCTTCACTTCTTCCTACGAGGCAAAAAACGCCTCTACGTCAGAAGCTCCATCCCCCTCACATTCTGAACGAGCTGCTTCCGCTTTTGGTTTCATCTAGCTGCGCCTCCTAGCCCCTTCCGTCTAAGAACCTTCCGCACAAGAAAGTAAAAAACACTTTCTGTGCGAAAGAACCTTAGCCAGCGGGGCTAAGCAGTCGGCTACGCTTTTGATTTGATCAAGGGAAACGAGGGAATTGACCGAAGTCCGGACTGCGTTTTTCTTTGAACGCGTCGCGACCTTCTTTTGCTTCGTCAGTTGTGTAGTACAATAACGTTGCATCTCCAGCTAGTTGTTGAATACCAGCTAGACCGTCTGTGTCTGCGTTGAATGCAGCTTTTAGGAAACGAAGTGCCATTGGGCTGTTTGCTAAGATCTCTTGTGCCCATTGTACTGTTTCTGCTTCAAGTTGTTCTAATGGTACTACTGTATTTACTAAGCCCATATCAAGTGCTTCCCCAGCACTGTATTGACGGCATAGGTACCAAATTTCGCGAGCTTTCTTGTGGCCTACCATACGAGCTAAGTAACCAGCTCCGTATCCACCGTCAAAGCTTCCTACTTTAGGACCTGTTTGTCCGAATACAGCGTTGTCTGCAGCGATTGTTAAGTCACATACGATATGAAGTACGTGTCCACCACCGATTGCATAACCTGCTACCATTGCGATAACTGGTTTAGGAATTGCGCGAATTAGACGTTGTAAGTCTAATACGTTTAGACGTGGGATTTGGTCGTCACCTACATATCCACCATGACCACGAACTTTTTGGTCGCCGCCAGAACAGAATGCACGTCCACCTTCACCTGTTAAAATGATAACGCCAACATTTGCATCATCACGAGCTTGTGCAAAAGCGTCGATTAACTCCATTACCGTTTTAGGACGGAATGCGTTATGTACTTCAGGGCGATTAATCGAAATCTTTGCGATACCATTGTATGTTGAATAAATAATATCTTCGTAATTGCCTTCTTTTACCCATTCAATAGCCATTACAACTACCTCCTTGTATATTTCTGATCTCCTCTATAAGTGTAGCTTCCTTCTTAGATGAAAAAGCATCACTGCATAGTTTTTAGAAATCCCTTTACTATTGTATCAAACTTTTCCGGTTGTTCCACATGAATTGCATGGCCAGCACCATCAATTTTGACAAATTTCGCGTCAGAGACGCATTTTTCGATGTTTTTTAATATGCAAAAGAACTTTTCATCATGCTCCCCGTTCATTAAAAGAACAGGTATTTTTAAGTTTGGCAACTCATTCCACCATGAAGGCTGAGCCCCTGTTCCCATGCCGCGTAAGCTATTTGCGAGCCCTTTTGGGTTGTTAGCAAGTCGTTCTTTTCGCACTGCTTCTTGTACGTTTTGTGCTAAACTTTTTTGCGTTTCAAACAGCGGAATATTTTCCCACATTGATACAAAGCTATTGATGCCTTCTCGCTCAATTTTATGAGCAAGTCGCTCATCTTTTTCACGACGTTCTTTTCTATCCTCTTCACTTTTGAGCCCGGCTGTACAATTTTCTAACAAAAGAGAATGTACATATTCTGGATATAGACACGCCATCGTAATCGCCAGTCTACCGCCCATTGAATAGCCAAGTATATGTGCTTTTTCAATATGAAGATAATCTAGTAGTTCTTTCATTTGCAATGCTACATTTCGAATATCGTAATGCGTCACATCTTCAGGACTTTCCGTTTTTCCGTGCCCAACAATGTCTACTAAAATGACTTGAAACTGCTCGCTCCAAGAAGGAATAAAGGAACGCCAAGTTTCCATACTTCCCGTAAAACCATGAAGAAGTAGAAGTGGTTCCCCGCTTCCGACAACTTCATATTCATACGATACACCTTGCAGCGTTACGTTCATTTTGATTCACCTTGCAAGTATGTAGTAATTACGTCCTGCGTTTTTGCCCATAATTTCCGGTGCAATGTTAAGTTTTCATCACGGTTCGTACAAATTTCTACAACGTGTAAACCTTTTGTCGTCGTTCCTTTTTGTACCTCTTCTCGGAATTGCTCCCAACCATTTACCCGGCTAAATGAACCACCGTACATTTTAACAACATGCTCATAGTCAAGCCCAATTGGAGTACCAAATAATGATTCGAAGTGTTCCTTTTTCTCATACTGTGGTAAGAATGAGAAAATACCGCCACCGTCATTATTTACAACGACAATCGTTATATTTAATTCGTGTAATTTTGCTGCTAATAATCCGTTTAAATCGTGATAGAATGATAAGTCACCGATCACTAATACGAGCGGATCGCAAATCATGCTCGCTCCTAAAGCTGTTGAAACGATGCCATCAATCCCATTCACACCGCGGTTTGCCATCACTTGAATATTTTTATCTGATGTGAAGAAGAATGAATCTGTATCACGAATTGGCATACTATTACTCGCAAATAACGTTGCTCCTTCTGGTAATACGCGGACAATATCTGTAATAACTTTTCCTTCAAATGCAGTTTCATATGTTTCCATTTCACGAAGCGTTTCCTTCGTTTTTTCGTTTATATGTTGCCACATCCGGGACCAATCATTCTTTTTCATAACTGGCATTTTTTCTATTAATGCACTGCAAAATGCAATATCACTTGCCTGTACAACTTCTGTCGCAACGAGAGCTGGATCTCTCCATTGTCCAGACTCGTCAACAACGATATGAACAGCTTTCGTTTGTTTTTTGATGAACTGCGTTAATGCTTTTGAAACAGGCATACCACCAAAACGAATTATAACTTCCGGCTTCCACGTTTCTTTTAACAGTTCATTTCGTAAAAATGTATCGTAACAGTCGATTACCATCGTTTTATCGTGGTGTCCGCTACGAATGTTAGAAAGTGGATCCGCTAATATTGGATATCCTATGTTTTCAGCTAATTGCGTTGCAAATGCTGCGATTTCTGAATGACTATCATCTCCACAAATAATAAGCCCCTTTTCCATATGTGAAAGGCGCCCTACAAGAGAATCTACATATTCACTCGGCATCATCACGTTCCCTTGCTGAACTACTCCTGTATATTCCCCGCGTCCTTTATCCCATAAACTTTCTAATGAAAAGTCCGGGATAAGCGGTTCGCGAACTGGAAAATTAAGATGAACAGGTCCTTGCGGCGCTAAACAAGCACTTGCTATCATGCGCTGCGTTGTCATGCGAGCGTAGTGGTACATCGCTTCACTCGCTTCTGGAAGTGCCATCTCTGTAAATTGCTTCACAAACGTACCGTATAAATTAAATTGATTCATCGCTTGTGGTGCACCGACATCTCTTAATTCATGCGGTCTATCTGCTGTTAAGACGATAAGCGGCACTCGTGAATGGAAAGCTTCACATACAGCTGGATAGTAGTTCGCTGCTGCCGTTCCTGACGTACATAATAATGCAACCGGACGTTTTTTCGCTTTTGCGATACCGAGCGCAAAAAATCCTGCAGATCTTTCATCTACATGTAAATATGTGTTCATTCCTTCGTGTTGTTCCATTAGTAGAGCAATCGGCGTTGACCGTGAGCCTGGACTAATGACAACATCACATACATTTAGACGCGTCAGTTCATCCACGAACGCGCCTAAATAATATGATAATGCTTCTATATGATTGTTCATTTCATTAATTCCTCCAAAGCACCAAGCATCGGTCTAAACTTCAAACTTGTCTCTTCATATTCAAGTTGCGGTACTGAATCAATTACAATCCCGCAACCGGCAAATAAGGATGCTTTCTCGCCATTTAATAATCCGCAGCGAAGTGCAACCGCAAATTCACCATTTCCTTCATCATCTATCCAGCCAATCGGTGCACCATATAATCCTCTGTCTAACAATTCAACATCACGAATCAGTTTCATCGCTTCCAAACGAGGTGTCCCGCCAAGAGCTGGTGTTGGATGTAATTCTTCTACCATCGTTAAAAGACTCGCAGTGCCTTTTCCCTCTACAGGCGTATATAAATGAATTAAGTTTTTCGTTGTTAATAGACCTGGACTCTCCGGAATATTAACGTATTCGCAGTGCTCATTTAATACCGACCTGATCATGTTCACAACATAACCGTGTTCAGCTAAATTCTTTTCATCATGAAGAAGCGCATTACTATTTCGCTTACTTTCTTCTATAGATTGACCATGACCAGTTGAACCAGCAAGACACATCGAAGTAAACTTCTCATCTTCTTTGCGAATTAACCTCTCTGGCGTCGCTCCTAAGAAGCATGCTCCTTTATAATCAAAAGAAAATACGTAACAATCCGGTTGCCCAATGCGAAGTGCTTCTAAAACAAGAGCAGAATCAATATGATGATCCATTTCTACTTTTAGCTCCCTCGCTAATACAACCTTCTGCACGTTACCCTGCTTCATCTCATCTTGCACTTTCTCAATGGCTTTCATCCAGCCTTTCGGATCCACTTCCACTTTAGAAGTAACTGTTAATTTCGGTCCTTCTAATGCACATTTACTCTCCCCAAAAATTTTCTCTTCTAAAGAAACAATTTCGTTATAAAGAGTTTCTGCACAATCTGTTGCTGAAACGAATGTATTCATCGTTAACCATGCTTTTTCATTTTTTACAGTTAATAAAAATGCTGGTAGTGAAAATGTCGTATCATCGAATTCTTTCCATAAGTCCGTTTTCTCTTTTTCTTGGTCAAATGAAAATCCACCAAATAAAAGAGGACCTGTTCCAAATTCATATTTTTCTCTTTGTACAAATGCTTTCTCTTTTACTTTATCCCACTCGTCACGAGCCGCTTGAAAGCGTTTGTGAGAAGAATTTGCTATAGTGAAAACAGAGCCAATTCCAGCAAATATTACATGCTGAGCTGGATCTGCAAAATAACATCTATTTTCCAATGCAATCCTTTTTCCTGCTGCATAAAACAGAAGCGGATCCATCCAGTCTATTTGTTTTACAAAACTAACCAATATTTTTTCATCAGTTGCATGCTTAATAGCTGCACTAAGAACTTCTTGCAAGCCTTTTTGTTTCGTTTGAATCACAATTGTCTCCCCCCTATGGGCGAAAAATAGTCATAATTACGCTTGATTTTAAGATACACCTCAAACGAAAGGCCTGTCAACGTTTAGCATTTCTGAGAAATTCACCTTCTCTTCCTAGAAAATAAACGTTGACACTAAATGATGCTTTTTCTACACTTAGTTGTGTACAATATGTGACCAAAGGAGGATTCAACATGGAAATGAACGTCGAAACGAATTCCTCTCCTACGGCGCCAAAACCAAGCAAGCAAACAGGCTGGCGCATTTGGTGGAGTTTACTACGTCCCCATACATTAACAGCAGCTTTCGTTCCTGTTTTCATCGGAACAGCCTATGCAATGCAGGTCGGAGGTATAAATCAAATACATCTCCCTCTTTTCCTTATAATGCTTCTTGCTTGTCTTCTCATTCAGGCAGCAACAAACATGTTTAATGAATACTTTGATTATAAAAGAGGACTCGATCACGAAGGTTCAGTTGGTATCGGCGGCGCTATCGTTCGCGATGGCATTCAGCCAAAAACAGTGCTTAACTTAGCATTTGGATTTTTCTGCATCGCAATACTATTAGGTGTTTATATTTGTATGAATTCTAGCTGGTGGCTTGCTGGAATCGGTCTTGTTTGTATGGCCGTTGCTTACCTTTACACGGGTGGCCCACTTCCCATTGCCTATACACCATTTGGAGAGTTAACAGCCGGATTATTTATGGGTGTTATCATTATTGGAATTTCATTCTTTATTCAAACTGGAACTGTAACATCAGAAGTCATTTTACTATCTATTCCAAGCTCCATTTTAATTGGTGCCATTTTACTAGCTAATAATATTCGTGACTTAGATGGCGATAAAGAAAACGGTCGTAAAACGTTAGCAATTCTCGTTGGACGTGAAAGAGCGGTTGGTGTACTTGCTTCTATGTTCATCGTTTCCTACATTTGGACAATTGCTTTAATTATCGTGGGCATCGTATCACCATGGATGCTTATCGTATTTTTAAGTGCACCGAAAGCATTTAAAGCGACGAAAGGCTTTATCGGCAAAAGCATTCCAATGGAAATGGTACCTGCGATGATTGCAACAGCAAAAACAAATACGATCTTCGGTCTCCTCATGGGAATCGGATTATTACTTGGATACTTTCTATAAAAGGAGCTGCTTATGCGGCTCCTTTTTCATATCTAAAATTCATCTCATAATTCCTACTCGCAACGCTCATACTATGTAAAGAAACTGAATTGTAGGAAGGTGGACGACTATGTTAACTCCACAACAAGTAGGTCAATTTAAATCCATTTTAGAAAAACAAAAACAAGAACTAGAGCAAACGATACAAACACACGAAAATGAAGATCGTGCATCTGAACGTGAGTCTGTTGGAGAATTATCTAGCTATGATAACCATCCAGCTGATATGGCAACAGAGCTATATGAACGTGAAAAAGACTTCGGGCTTATTGAACTTTGGCATAAACAGCTAGAGGATACGAAACATGCCTTGCAAAAAATAGAAGCGGGTACGTACGGCATTTGCGAAGTGTCTGGCGAAGAAATTCCATTTGAAAGATTAGAAGCAATGCCGACTGCTACAACATGCGTCCAGCACGCGACAAATAAGCTAAATATGAATACACGACCAGTTGAAGAAGAAGTATTGTCTCCCTCTTTCCATAAACACGATGAGGATCGCTCTGTTGAGTACGATGCAGAAGATGCGTGGCAAGATGTTGCCAATTATGGAACGTCTGAAACACCGTCTGATTTAGAAAGACGAGATTCGAAAAACTATAATGGCATGTACGTAAACAGTGAGGAAAATGTAGGATACGTAGAAGATTTCGAAAACTTTATTGGTACAGATATGTATGGAAAAAATCCGCAAGTTTTCGCTACGGAAGAACATGAAGAATATGAACAAATGCTTGATGACTTTGAAGAGCGTACCTTTAAGGGCGAATTATCTTCAAATGAGTCGAGTTCCAAAGAATAAAAAAAAAGCATTCCGAAAATCGGAATGCTTTTTATCGCTAGCTAATTAGTTTTTTGTAACGTTAGCAGCTTGTGGTCCACGGTTACCTTCAACGATTTCGAAAGAAACTTCTTGACCTTCTTCTAAAGTTTTGAATCCGTCACCTTGGATAGCTGAGAAGTGAACGAATACATCGTCTCCACCTTCAACTTCGATGAAACCGAAACCTTTTTCGCTGTTGAACCATTTAACTTTACCTGTTTGCATGTCATGTACCTCCTAAATAAAAATGAAACTATGAATCCACATGAAAAGGTGGATATAAAGGACATGAATGTATAACAAGCTTACAGCCTTTAATTCAACGTGCTTTATTTCCGTACCACATTATGTAGCTCAATAGTGATTTCACTATATCACGCTATATCCAAAACGTCAAATGAGAACACTTTCATTCCACCATTTTTTTATAATTTTAATATAATGTTGAATTTCCATATTCATATTTTAGCCCGGTATTTGCGGACAGCTTGATTGGCGGGAGCTGATAATCAGTTTTGGTTTGTTCCACTTTATTTGAAAATTAACAAAACTAAAGTATTCTAATCCTATTAAATTCTGTACAATATAAGTATCTATTACATACGAGGTGAAAAAAATGAGAGCACATGAAATCGAGTATAAGTTATACGGAGATGATATGCAGTTTGTTGAAATTGAGTTAGATCCAGAAGAAAGCGTGATCGCAGAAGCTGGCGCAATGATGATGATGGAAGATTACATAGAAATGGAAACAATCTTCGGTGATGGTTCTGGCCCATCTGGAGGTTTATTCGGAAAATTAATGGGCGCTGGTAAGCGTCTCGTTACAGGCGAAAGTATGTTTATGACTGTATTTACAAATACAGGTCACGGCAAACGCCACGTCTCATTTGCTGCTCCTTATCCTGGTAAAATTATTCCTGTAGATTTAACAGAATATCAAGGAAAAGTAGTTTGTCAAAAAGACGCCTTTCTTTGTGCCGCAAAAGGTGTTTCTATCGGAATTGAATTTACGAAAAAAATAGGAACTGGTTTCTTCGGTGGTGAAGGTTTTATCATGCAGAAACTTGAAGGTGACGGTCTTGCTTTCATGCACGCAGGTGGAACTGTATATAAACGTGAATTAAAACCTGGTGAGAAACTTCGCATTGATACAGGTTGTCTCGTTGCTATGACAAAAGACATTAACTATGATGTCGAGTTCGTTGGAAAAGTAAAAACAGCTCTATTTGGCGGCGAAGGTTTATTCTTCGCAACGTTAGAAGGACCTGGAACAGTTTGGATTCAGTCCTTAACACTTAGCCGATTAGCAGCACGCCTTACAAGCCCAGCAGCGCAAAGTACTGGCGAAGGTAGTGTATTAGGTGGCCTTGGTCGTTTATTAGATGGGAAAGAGTAAACTGTGCCCTTATGTGGGCATGGCCATCAACTAATAAAATAATAAAATTAAAACACCCTTGCTTGCAGTAATAAAGTGAAAGGGTGTTTTAATTTACGTCTACAAACGAGAAAAAGCAGTTAAAATAAAGTAATAAGGTTTACTTCAGGAAAATAAGGTATATTATATTTGTTGAGTAGATTCTCTTTAGAGACAAGAAAAGTAGGTGAACAAAGTGGGAAAATATCAATTGGATTCCAAAAGTCAGGTAGCTGTGGCAAAGTTCCATGAAAAACAGAAGCCTGCCAAATTTGATAAAAAGCAGCAACTTGAAAAATTGCGTACGGAGTATTTGAAAAAGAAGCAAAAACAAACAGATAAATAATATGTTTTATTTTCCGAATTTTTTCTGTATGTAACGCAAACAAACACAAGAAAATAGGTAAGTTATTCATCATTCAAATATATACAGGCTATTTTTTCAAACCTCTTACTTATGCAACTAACGCATGCGTCAGTTCATTAAGAATAACTAAAAAAGTCGATTCCTTGAGATGAAAAAGAGTAAACAGTGCCCTTATCAGGCACTGTTTTATTTTGCCATTATAATTTCCTCCACTGATTTAGGTAAGCGATACAAGCTATTCCCCACCTCCAAAAGAATGAATCAAGTTCCTCACCGCATATATTAAACTATACCTTTTCTTAAGGAGGGCTACCTTAATGCGTACTCCTTTATCCTTTGATAAAGAAACTGCCATACTGTTAGCTTCTTGTTGTGAGTTAACGTATGAACAATATAAACAAAATGGTATTTTCGAAATACCAGATGGTTTTCAATATGTACAAGGTTTTCAAGGAAAGGCCATTCAAACAACAGAATGGTTCGGATTTATATTAGAATCTGAGGATACAATTATCGTTGCCTTCAGAGGCACTCAAACAGATCCAGATTGGATTATTGATTCTCTCGTCAATCAAAAACCTTATCCTTATGCTTTAAATGGCGGAAATGTCCATAACGGTTTTCTCTCTATTTATGAGTCTTGTCGTGATTCTATTATGGATATGCTCGTATCATTGCCAGCACATAAAAAACTGCTAGCTACTGGGCATAGTCTAGGTGGCGCGCTTGCCACATTACACATATTAGATGCACGTATAAATACTGCCTTCGCACAGTATGGACTTTATACATTCGCTTCTCCAAAAGTAGGAGATATCGCTTTTCGAAATTATTATAAACTACAAGTAGCTAGTAGCTTTCGTTTCGTCAACTTATTCGATGTCGTCCCACTTCTCCCTCCCCGAAACATAAATTTTAATGATCATGATTGGGAGTATGCACACGTCCATCACAACATGACATTTACAAAAAACACAAAATCCATTACAAATAATCATTCCATTACAACATACAAAACATGTCTGACTTCTCATTTTTAACCAGTAAACAATTGGAAATAAAATATTCGTATACTATAATAATCTATGAAGTTATTTTTGGATGAGGGGACCTTACATGTTAAAATTTATCTTCGCATTTTTCCTTATTATAATTTTTACGGTTACAGGTTTCTTTACATTTTCATACTTTGCGACAGGAGAGTATGATGGGGCAGGTATCATATATACCACTGTTCCATTTCTTTCTTAAGCAAAATAAATAAAACGAGCTTAATTTTATTAAGCACGTTTTATTTATTAATATCCATTTCTGTTGGTAAATCGATAATATATCTCCCAATATAGCAACCTCTTTAAAACTGTTTAACTGCATTACCAATACCCCAAATTTCATTACTGTACTGCAAAATCGTTCGATCGCTCGCAAAATGACCAGACTGTGCAATATTTAAAATCGACATTTCTAGCCACTTCGTTCGGTTCTCATAAGCTCTACCGACAGCTTCTTGTCTTTCAGCATATGGACCAAAATCTCGCAGAACGAAATATTCATCATTTTGAATAACGAGAGAATCGTAAATTGCTTCAAATTCGGCTCCCGACTGTGCAAAGAAACCATTCGTTAACTGATCTACTACCTTTTTAATGTGCCCATTGTGGTGATAATAATCACTTGCACGATATCCACCATTTTGATAGTAATGAAGAACCTCTTCGGCTGTTAAACCGAAAATGAAACAGTTATCATCACCGACCCGGTCTTTTATTTCAACGTTAGCACCGTCTAGCGTTCCGAGTGTAATCGCACCATTCATCATAAATTTCATATTACCTGTTCCCGATGCTTCTTTACTCGCCGTTGAAATTTGTTCACTTACATCCGCCGCTGGGAATATATCTTCTGCTAAAGAAACTCGATAGTTTTCTAGAAAGATAACTTTCATATATTGACTGACATACGGGTCATTATTTACTTTTCTTGCGAGTTCATTTATTAATTTAATAATTTTTTTCGCGTAATAATAGCCAGGTGATGCTTTCGCTCCAAAAATAAAAGTACGCGGATAAAATGTAAAACTAGCATCCTCTTTCAAACGGTTATACAAATATAAAATATGAAGAACATTTAATAATTGTCGTTTATAAGCATGTAATCTTTTCACTTGCACATCAAAAATAGAATTTGGATCAATGGTAATCCCCATTGTATTATGAATACGCTCCGCTAAAATCTCTTTACGCTCTTGTTTTACCTCTGCAAATTTCTCTTGGAAACTCGCATCATATTGAACTAATTGTAGCTCTTGAAGCTTAATCGGTTCTTTCTTCCACTCTGTTCCAATCGCCTCTGAAATAAGGTTTGTCAGCTGTGGATTCGCCTTCATTAACCAGCGTCTATGAGCGATCCCATTCGTTTTATTATTAAACTTATCTGGATAAAACTCATAAAACAATCGCATTTCACGTTGCTTTAAAATTTCCGTATGAATTTTTGCTACACCGTTTACGCTATGGCTACCGACAATTGCCAAATGAGCCATTTTCACAAGATCATGTGCAATAATCGCCATCTCTTCAATACGATGCCATTCATACGGATAACGTTCCCAAAGCTCATGACAGAAACGTTCATTAATCTCTTCAATAATCATATAAATTCTCGGTAATAACGGTTTAAAAATGTGAATTGGCCACTTCTCAAGCGCTTCTGATAACGTCGTATGATTTGTATAAGAAATCGTTTGCGTCGTTATGTGCCAAGCTTCTTCCCATGCTAGTTTTTCTTCATCTAATAAAATACGCATCAATTCTGGAATCGCCAAAACTGGATGTGTATCATTAATATGAATCGCAATTTTCTCATGTAATTGACGAAGATCACCATATCTTTCTCTATGCATACGAACGATATTTTGCAAACTTGCTGATACAAGGAAATACTGTTGTTTCAAACGAAGTATTTTCCCCTCATCATGCGTATCATCTGGATATAAAAACTCCGATACAGCCTCTGTTTCACGCTTATATTTCAAAATATCTTTGCAGTTTTGCGGGAAAGGAACTGGTTCAGCATTCCAAAGTCTAAGTGTATTTACAGTACTCGTCTCATAGCCAACTACCGGCACATCATATGGCACGGCCATAATGATTTCTGCATTTGTATGCCTAAACTCTAAACGCCCGTCAATTTCTAGCGGTTCAACACTGCCGAAATAACTTACTTCTACAGCTTGATCATGCCTTCTTACTTCCCATACGTTTTCATGAAGAAGCCACTGTTCTGGAAATTCAACTTGATAACCATCAACAATTTTCTGATCAAACAAACCATGTTTATAACGAATTCCACAGCCGTGTCCTGGCAAGTTTAAAGATGCAAGTGAATCGAGAAAACAGGCTGCTAAGCGTCCAAGCCCACCATTACCAAGGCCTGCATCTGCTTCCACTTCTTCTAACTCTTGTAACGAAATCCCTAGTTCAGATAACCCCTGCTCGCATACATCTCGAATACCTAAATTCAAGATGTTACTTCCAAGCAAACGTCCAAGCAAAAACTCAATAGACAAGTAATACATTTGCTTTTGCTCTCCGGATCGATAACTCTCGTTCGTTGCAATCCATTGACCATTCATATATTCACGCACCATGTACCCAAGCGTATTGTATTGATCACGTGTTGTAGAGTCTTTGAAACTTTTACCATACATCGTCTCTAACTTTTCTAGAAAAGCTGATTTGAAACTTTCAACATGAGTAAACATTTCTTCACCACCTACATGTTATTCCATGAGACTTTTATACAATTTCTTATAAGCAAGAGCTGACTTCTCCCAGCTATAATCTTCCGTCATCGCTTGCTTTACAAGCTGCTCCCATACCGGTTTATCGTGATAAAATTCAATTGCACGAAGAACTGTGTGCAACATGTCATGTGCATTAAAGTTCGTGAAACTGAAACCATTTCCTTCTCCAGTTTCTTCATCATAAGATTGTACCGTATCGTTTAATCCGCCTGTTTCTCTTACAATTGGAATCGTACCGTAAGCTAATGCGATAAGTTGTCCAAGTCCACACGGTTCAAACAGTGATGGCATTAAAAATAAATCACTTCCCGCATATACTTGGTGAGCTAATTCTTCATTAAATCCGATGTACACTTTTACCTTCTCAGGATACTCGTATGCCATCCACTCAAAGAATTGCTCATATTCCAAATCACCTGATCCTAAAATAATACATTGTACATCTTCCTCCATTATTTCACGGAATACAGTACGTACTAAATCAAGCCCCTTTTGCTTCGTTAATCTCGTTACCATTGAAATAATTGGTGTATCCTCTTTTTCTGGCAAACCAAAATAACGCTGCAAGGCGCGTTTATTTTCACTCTTTTCATATAATGAATCTGCATCGTACTGAGCAGTAATATACGAATCCGTTTCTGGATTATATACGCTCGTATCAATACCATTTACGATGCCGCTTAGCTTATCATTATATTTTCGCAGTAATCCATCTAACTTCTCACCGAAAAACTCATGTTGAATTTCTTCTTTATATGTCGGGCTAACTGCTGTAATTTGATCCGAAGCGATAATACCGCCTTTCATAAAGTTTACGTTTCCATAAAACTCTAGCTGCTCACTATGAAAATATTCATCACCAAGCTCTAACAAGTCGTACATCACTTCAGGAGGAAATACTCCTTGGAACTGCAAGTTGTGAATTGTATATACCGTTTTAATACGCTCATATAACGGGTTATCTTGATACTTTTCACGAAGTAAGAAATTAACCATAGCCGTATGCCAATCGTGGCTATGAAGAACATCCACTTCAAAATCAAGGTGCGGAATACACTCTAACACCGCTTTTGAGAAATAAGAAAAACGCTCTCCGTCATCATAATGACCATACAGAGAATCTCTCTTAAAATAATATTCATTATCTATTAAGTAATACGTAATTCCGTCTTGCTCACCTTTTAAAATTCCACAATATTGATTTCTCCACCCAAGCGGGACGTTAATTACTTTATGTAACGTACATCCATCTCTTAACTTTTGCGGAATGAGGCTATAATTTGGAAGTATAATACGAACGTCCACTCCTAATTTTTTCAGCTCTTTTGGGAGCGCACCCGCTACATCAGCTAATCCTCCCGATTTCACAAACGGTACACATTCTGATACTGCAAATAAAATATTCACTTGTTGTCCCACTGCGCGAAAAGTTTTTATTACTTCCCTTGCAGCTTCCTCCCTTCGAGTTTTCATTTGAATTAAAACTTTAATCAGTGGAGGAAGACCCCCACTGATTCTTTTAAGAATAACTATTAATCGTACTGTTTTGTACGCTTCCTTTTTCTACAACATACGGCCCATCGGCGTTTCCTTTTAATACGACACCGTCACCAATTTTCACGTCTTTATCAATAATAACACCATCTATTATACAGTTATCTCCAATTTGGCTCTTTTGCATAATAATACTGTTACGAATAATTGAACCTTTTCCAATTTTAACTGAACGGGAAACAACACTGTTTTCGACTTCCCCTTCAATAATACTACCGTTTGCAATCATTGTATTTTTCACAACTGCACCCTTTAGATAACGAGTTGGTGGCTCATCTTTTACTTTCGTAAAGATCGGTGCTTCTTTCTTAAATAATTGCTTCCAAATAGCAGGTTGCAAAATTTCTAAGCTATGTTTATAGTAACTTTCAATCGAGTCAATAATTGCTACATATCCAGTATGTTCATATGTAGCAATGTGTAATGATTTCCCGCGCTTTTCTCTCACTACATCAAATAAACTGTATTGTTCCACATCTTTATATGACTCAAATAAGTCTAACAATAATTGTTTCTTTAACACATATGTTTGAAGCGAAACCCCTTCATGGCAAACTTCCGTAATATCAGCTGCCGTATGTATATGTCGCTCTAACACCGCTTGAAAATTTAATGCTGTTACGAGATGGCTATTCGTAATAACAACGTACTCTTCTCTGCTTCTTAGAAAATAATCAATATGTCTTCTAAAGTGTGCAAAAGACCCAAATTCATCTTGGTCACATTGGCAGTTTGGCGGGAATAAAAATAGTCCGTCTCGTTTTCTATCTAAATCCCACTGTTTTCCTGAACCAACATGGTCCATTAACGAACGATTTTTATGGCTTGTAAAAACTGCCACACTATGAATACTAGAATTCACCATATTTGAAAGCATGAAATCAATGAGTCGATAACGGCCCCCAAACGGTAACGCCGCTAGTGAACGATGCCCTGTTACTTTCTTTAAGGAAGGAAAACTTCCCGTTGCATTAATAATTCCTAACATTTTTTCTCCCATTCATTTCATCCCCCTTTTCTATTTCCCTTCAGCAATTAATACTACATCGTCAACATTCTTTTCTGGACGAATGATTGTTCCATCTTCGATAACCATTTCTGATCCAACAATCGCTCTTTCAATCACAACATTTTTACCAATCTTAGCCCCTGGCATAACGACAGAATCAATCACCATACTTCCTTCTTCCACCGTCACTCCTTGGAATAACACAGAATGCTTCACGTCCCCTTCAATGACGCACCCTTCGTTAATAAGCGATTCTTCTACTTTCGCCTTTTCAGCAATATATTGAGGCGGTTCGTTTGGATTGACAGAGTAAATACGCCAATTACGATCGTTTAAATTCAGTGATGTTTCATCGCGAAGCAAATCCATATTCGCTTCCCATAAGCTCTTCACCGTTCCAACATCTTTCCAATATCCTTCAAACGGATACGCCATTAGCTTCTTCCCTTCATCCAATAAAAGCGGAAGTACGTCTTTTCCGAAATCGTTACTAGATTCAGGATTTCTTGCATCCATCTCTAAATACTCTTTCAAAATTGACCAATTAAAAATATAGATTCCCATTGATGCAAGATTACTTCTTGGAAATTGCGGTTTCTCTTCAAACTCAACAATCTCCATTTCTTCATTTGTATTCATAATGCCAAAGCGACTTGCTTCATCCCAAGGTACTTCAATAACAGAAATGGATACGTCCGATTCTTTCTCAATATGGTAATCTAGCATCTTACTGTAATCCATTTTATAAATATGGTCGCCTGATAAAATGAGAACATACTCCGGTTCATACTGACTTAAATAGTTTAAGTTTTGATAAATGGCACTTGCCGTACCTGTATACCACTTAACCCCTGAAGACTCCGCATAAGGAGGTAAGACTGTGACCCCACCGTTTACTCGGTCTAAATCCCACGCATTTCCGATTCCGATATAATTATGAAGTTCGAGTGGTTGATATTGCGTTAAAATCCCAACCGTTTCAATACCAGAATTCGCACAGTTACTTAGCGTAAAATCAATAATGCGATATTTACCACCAAATGGAACAGCTGGCTTGGCTAAATTCTTTGTTAATGCACTTAAACGACTACCTTTTCCCCCTGCTAGTAACATTGCTACGCACTTTTGTTTTTGAGCCATCTTGTTTTTTGCTCCCCTTTCTCGTCTTCACTGGTCGTAATATGGATACGCCAAATGGTGGAATTGTAATCTCTACATGTGCTGCTTGATTATGGTACGGTTCTAGAATCGTCTTAAGACGTTTCTTATTCACTTGTCCCGAACCGCCATATTGCTGTGCATCACTGTTTAAAATCTCGTTATAATACTCGAAATCTGGTACACCTACTTTATAGTTTTCATATGTAGCTTTCGTAAAATTACATACGATAACTAACGCATCTTCTTGTTTATCCCCTTGGCGGATAAACGAGAAAATACTTTGCTCGTTATTATTAGCATCAATCCACTGAAAACCTTCAGGCGAATGATCAAGCTGCCAAAGTGGTTTTGAGCGCTTATACAATGCTATGAGCTCTTTAAAGTAATCATGCATATAACGATGCATTTCAAAATCATGTAAATTCCAATCTAAATCTTCAAGGTCTTTCCACTCATCAAACTGCCCGAATTCTCCTCCCATGAAAAGTAATTTCTTTCCTGGGTGAGTAAAGAAATATCCATATAACAAACGAAGCTGAGCAAACTTATCCCAGTAATCACCTGGCATTTTATTTAATAACGACTTTTTCCCATGAACGACTTCATCATGAGAAAGGGGTAATATGAAGTTTTCAGAGTAAGCATATAGTAAAGAGAACGTCATTTTCTCATGAATATATTTTCTGTACTCTGGCGCACACTCCATATATTTCAGCACGTCATTCATCCAGCCCATATTCCATTTGTAATTGAATCCAAGCCCACCTTCATACGTTGGTGCTGTTACAAGTGGCCAAGCTGTTGAATCCTCTGCCGTCATAAGAAAATCTTCATCCTCTGCAAACACTGCTTCATTTAACTCCCGTAAAAATGACACAGCGTACTCATTACTTTGCTCTTGTCCTTCTTTATTCCAGTACAACATGTTCGCAACTGCATCTACTCTGAAACCATCAATATGGAAATATCTCATCCAAAATAACGCATTTGAAATTAAGAAATTACGTACCTCTCTCTTTCCTAAATCAAAATTGACAGTTCCCCATACTAGATTTTCTTGTACATCTTTATCTTTATATTCATAGGTCGGTGTGCCATCAAACAAATATAAACCGTGAGCATCTTTACAAAAGTGCCCCGGTACCCAATCTAAAATGACACCGATTCCATATTTATGACATTCGTCGACAAAATACATTAAATCATGCGGTGTACCAAATCTACTCGTCGCTGCATAATATCCCGTTCCTTGATATCCCCAAGAACGATCATATGGATGCTCAACAAGCGGCATAATTTCAATATGTGTAAATTGATGTTCCACCACATACGGAATGAGTTCTTCTGCCATTTCCCTGTAAGAATATAGTGTTCCATCTTCTTTCTTTTTCCAAGAACCAAAATGTAATTCATAAACTGTCATCGCTTCTTTATAAATCGGTTTTTTCTTTTTCTTACGATTCCAGTTTTTATCATTCCATTCATATCCTTTTATATCAAAAACTACAGATGCCGTATTCGGTCTTACTTCTGCATATATAGCATACGGATCTGCCTTTAAAATGACGTCACCAGCCAACGTTTCAATCGCATATTTATATATTTCTCCTTCTTCAATATGCGGTATAAATAAGGACCAAATCCCTTCTTCTGTCACTTGTAGCATCTTATGTTGCTCATAATCCCACTCATTAAAATCTCCAACAACACTCATTGCTTTCGCATGAGGAGCCCACACTGTAAATCGTACCCCTTGAATCTCATCTTCCGTCACAACATGTGCGCCAAAGATGTTATAACTTTCATAGTACTTTTCTGTATGAAACTCATCTCGTTTCACTTCTTCACAATTTATTACACTCAATATGCTCACCTCACTTAGATGACAGAATTTTTTATACTTTAACTATTTCTGCGAAAAACTGCAATATCCTTGTTAATTTATAAAAAACATTCGTTTTTTTCTTAAAAATGTTAGTTTTTCTTCACATTTCCGTGTAAAATATCGAATTTTGACGAATATTCATTGAAAACGCTTTATTACCCTTGTATATTTTTTCTTATTATTTTTTCTCAATCTTTATTTTAGTAGGTTTATCCTACTTTTCATGCTATTTTCCACTCAAAATCAAAACAAAATAATCTATCATAAAAAAATGTTTATCAATATTTTTTGTCATAATTTTATTAAAATGCGAAATTTAATCCTGCTTTTGAAAAGCTACTTTCCGACAAAGGAGTAACCGCAAAAGTAAATGAACCGAAACTAGAGGCAGGTTCTGTTACAGTTGGCGGCGCTATCGATGACAAAAACTTTGCTGGATTAGATGGTGATTTCCCGTTCATTGATGTAACTTTCAAAGTAGAAAATGATGAATTTTATGAGGCAAACGCTCAATTAGAGTCACCAATTTTTGTTTACTGGAAACAAGGTGAATCAGAACCAAATAGAATGCGTGTACTTCAAGATCAAACATTCTCAGTTATGTCCTTAAACTCACTAGTAGAAGGAAATATTAAACCTGGTGCGTTCTTAAATGAATGCGGATATTTAGATGAAAAGTTCGATTATACAAAGCTTGGCGTAAAAGTATATGCGACTGATTCTTACCGTCATAAGTTTGAAGGCTCACTAGATAAATACGGATACTTCAAACTAAATGAACTTCCAGTTAATAAACGCGACTATAACTTATATGTAGAGGTGCCAAGACATTTAACAAGCCGCCTAACAACGAAACTTGGTACTGAAAAAGACGGTAAGCTGCTTGGCCAATATTATTATGCAAGACCTGACGAAAACCTTGCCGGCGATGTAAATGGTGATAAAGTAATCGATATTAAAGATGCTGAAATTATCGCTAGCAACTATGGTAAAAAAGAACTAACTGTAAAAGACGGAGACCTTAATAAAGATGGTATTGTCGACGAAAAAGATATTCGCTTCGTTGAAAGGAACTTCTTGAAAAAAGGTCCAGATGCATCTAAATCACAAACACCTGTAGAAAAATCCAAAAGCGGTACACTGGCAGATATTTTAAAGAAATTAGGATTAACACCTAAAAAATAATAAATTGAAACTTTAATCAGTGGGTTTTTACTGCCCGACAAATAGCGGAATAATAAAGAGCACTCTACGTAAAATAGAGTGCTCTTTTCTATAAACGACCCTTATCCAGCAAAAGGGGTATATTGGGGATATACAAGGGAAACCGGAAAAGGAATTTATATTAAATTATATAAGTTCAGAGGTAAGAAGCAGTTTCCCACCTCTGAATTATTTAGCAATTATTATAGTACTGGTGCCATTGTTTCTTTTAATACTTTTACAGAATGAGCGAATTTCGCTTTTTCCTCTTCATTTAGCTCAAGTTCTACGATTTCACGTACACCTTCGCGGTTAATTACAGCTGGAACACCTACGTAAGCATCTTTCTCGCCGTATTGACCTTCAAGGTATGCAGATACAGTTAATACGCTGTTCTCGTTGTTTAAGATTGCTTTAGTTACACGAAGTAGTGACATACCGATTCCGTAGTAAGTTGCACCTTTACGCTCGATGATATGGTAAGCTGCATCACGTACGTTTTCGAAGATTTTGTCTAAGTCTTCTTGTTTGTACTGTTCGTTGTTAGCTAAGATTGTTTCTAATTTTTGTACACCGATAGTAGCGTGGCTCCATACTGGAAGTTCAGTGTCACCGTGTTCACCAACGATGTAAGCATGAACGTTGCGTGGATCTACATCTAAGTAGTCACCTAACATGTAACGGAAACGAGCAGAGTCTAAAGTAGTACCAGAACCGATTACGCGCTCTTTCGGTAAACCAGATTCTTTCCAAGTTACGTAAGTTAAAATATCAACTGGGTTAGTTGCGATTAAGAAGATTCCATCGAATCCGCTATCCATAATGCCGCGAACGATTTGTTTAAAGATCTTTGTATTTTTCTCAACTAAGTCTAAACGAGTTTCACCTGGCTTTTGTGGTAACCCAGCAGTGATAACAACTAAATCTGCATCTTTACAATCTGCATAGCTACCGCTCCAAACTTTTGTTGGTGATGGAGAGAATGGTACCGCATGGCTTAAGTCCATTGCTTCCCCTTCTGCTTTTGCTTCATTAACATCTACTAATACGAATTCTTCAGCTACACCTTGGTTGATCATTGAGTAAGCGTAACTACAACCTACAGCTCCTGTTCCTACTAATACTACACGATTGATACCTTTTTTCATGGTAATTTCCCCTCTCTATTGTTCACATATATTTTTTTATGATTGTTTAAGTAATTAATTAAAATACTAATTTAATGTTGTTTAACTTCTTTACATTCATATTGTAGCACGTATTATTGTGAATTACTTCACAAATTATGACCTATTTGTGAACTTTTTCACATAGAGTGTAAAGTTATTGGAATAGGTGTGGAATCCATTTCAATGGAGGCGTTTTCTTTAGATTGTGAAAGGGTTTTTCTTGTGGTTTTCATCGGTAAGTGAAATTATATCGGCGATTTTTAGAATATATCGACCGTAACTCCAAATATATCAGCGATTATTAAAATTTATCGATCGTAACTCAAATTATATCAGCGATTTTTGCAATATATCGACTTACCGACAAAACTCGACAATAATGACAACATAAAAAAGCTGTCTCCAGTAGATCACACCTGTTGAAAGAAGCAGCTTCTTCTATATATTATTTATTTTCATCGGTTTCTCCAAGTGTAGGAGGCTACAGCCATACAGCTGGGGTAAATAAACAACATGATTGTATTTACCGCTCTCTATACCCAACTGCAACAGCCCATACTTCATATTTCTTCTATTGCATAAAAAAGCAGACTATCCAAAGTCCACCTTTATACAACAAAAAAGAGATAGCAGATTATGCTATCTCTTTTAGTATGACCCGTACGGGATTCGAACCCGTGT
>NZ_KV827882.1:0-134236 GCF_001836235.1 Bacillus sp. HMSC036E02
CTCTGGTAGCAACGGCTCTGGTGGCAGTGGTTCTGGTGGCAATGAATCTGGTGGCAGCGATTCCGGTGGTAACGGTTCTGGTGGTAACGGCTCTGGTAGCAACGGCTCTGGTAGCAACGGCTCTGGTGGCAGTGGCTCACACGGCGGTAATGGCTCTCAAGGTGGCAATCGTGTTAAAGGTGATAGCAGTTCTCAAGGTGGTAATGGCTCTCAAGGTGGCAATCGTGTTAAAGGCGATAGCAATTCTGAGGAGGGCAACGGTTCTCAAGGGGATAATGTAAAAGATAATACAAAAAAACAAGGTGATAAATTACCTAATACTGCAACGCATTACCCTATATCTATTTTAATGGGTCTTTCAACATTCCTAATTGGTATGTTACTGTTTATTCGTCGTAAAAACGTAAAATAAGAGCAGCATCCTTCCATCAAAAGAATACATGAAATACAGTATAAAACTAAAAAGGACTTTGGATTATATTTTATTATGCAGCCCAAAGTCCTTTTTATCACCTATCAGAAAAAGTATTAATACGCTTTTCCCCAATACACCATTTGTTTAGCTTCTTTACCACAACAAATGCATTCTTCAGCTAAATGCTCTTGCTCAAAAGGCATACAACGTGAAGATACTCCAACTTCTTCTTTTAGTTTTTCTTCACAAGCTAATTCCCCGCACCACATTGCCTTAATAAAGCCTTGCTTTTCGTCAGCTATTTTTTTCATCTCTTCGAAATTTGTCGCAACATACGTATTCTCATCGCGAAATGCTTTTGCCTTATTAAATAAAGCAATATGAATTTCTTCAAGTAATGCTGGAATACGTTCTTCTAATTGATCCATTGGTACAAACTCTTTTTCCTTCGTATCTCTTCTTACAAGTACAACTTGATTCTTTTCAATATCTTTAGGGCCAACTTCTAATCGAATTGGAATCCCCTTCATTTCATACTCATTGAATTTCCAGCCTGGTGTTTTATTACTAGCATCTATTTTTACTCGTGCAACTTTTTGAATATGCGCTTGTAACTCTGTTGCTTTTGCTAAAACTCCTTCTTTATGCTGAGCAATCGGTACAATAACAACTTGCACTGGAGCGACTTTTGGTGGCATTACAAGTCCATTATTATCACTATGAACCATTATTAGCCCGCCTATCATTCTTGTTGATACACCCCAAGATGTTTGGTGCACATATTGCCACTTACCGTTACGATCTAAAAACTTAATATCAAATGCTTCTGAGAAATTCGTCCCAAAGTTATGAGAGGTCCCTGTTTGAAGTGCTTTTCCATCATGCATTAAACTTTCAATTGTATAAGTTGCCTTTGCTCCAGCAAACTTCTCTTTTTCTGTTTTTTGTCCTTTAATAACTGGTATTGCTAAATAATCCTCACAGAAAGAAGCATATAAGTTTAAAATATTTAATGTTTCAGCCTGCGATTCTTCTGCCGTTTCATGGATTGTATGACCCTCTTGCCATAAAAATTCAGTCGTACGAAGGAACGGCCTAGTTGTCTTCTCCCAACGAACTACTGAACACCACTGATTATATAACTTTGGCAAATCATTATAGGATTGCACAATTTTTGAAAAATGCTCACAGAATAAAGTTTCAGATGTAGGACGTACACAAAGTCTTTCCGCTAACTTTTCATCTCCACCATGCGTAACCCATGCTACTTCAGGAGCAAATCCTTCAACATGATCCTTCTCTTTTTGCAATAAACTCTCTGGGATAAACATTGGCATATATACATTTTCATGGCCAGTTTCTTTTAACTTCTCATCCATCACCTTCTGCATATTCTCCCATAAGGCATAACCATACGGACGTAAAATCATGCACCCTTTTACACTTGAATAATCAACAAGTTCGGCTTTTTTTACAATATCGGTATACCACTGCGCAAAGTCCTCTTCCATCTTCGTAATGGCTTGCACTTGTTCTTTTGCCATAGTCAGTCTTCCTCCTTCTAGAAAATACAAAAAAGCCCGCGTCCCTAAATAGGGACCGAGCTTTGCCGGCGTTACCACCCTGATTCATGCACAAAAATTGCGCATGCTCTCTTTTTGATAACGGGAAATTCCCGCTGCATATGCAGAACTCAAAGGCAGGTTCCATATTGCCTTTTTAAGAATCTTTCAGCCTGGCGAATTCTCTCTCTGCTAAAAAGGTTGAACATGTACTAGTCCTTTTTCATCGTTATAACGAAATAAATTTGTTGATTATCATAATACAAATTCTTTTTTAAAACAATAGCTAATTTTCTTATTATTATATATTCTTTTCGTTTTTTACAGTTTTATACGTAGCTTTTCCGCGTAATTTTCACAAGTTGATGTGCAATCATACCGATAAGTGTACCAAGTAGGACAAAGAAACCAATAAATCCATATCCCATTCCTTCCCACCCACCAATAACCATCATTGTAACGGGAAAGGACGCTAAGCAAAGAAGTATTAAACTAAGTGCAAATATAATATCGAACTGTTTGTCTGGAAACTGTTTCTTTAGTAAATATGAAATAGCAAATACAAGGATAATCGTAATTCCACCAATGATGTAAAAGATACCAAATCCATCTAACCAATCCATAGTGTTTCCTCCTTCCATAGATTCCCTTATACTTAATTATATGTTTAATTTTTCTGAAAATAAATAATAAATTTTCACCTAAAAATATATTTTTATTACTAGGTATTAATAGTAATATATAAGAATAGGTTTTATATAATCAGGAGGGAACTTTATGGATAAAGCATTAACAAACCATGTCATTATTTTATCATTCGACTGTTTATCAGCTTTAGATTTTCCTATACTACAAAAACTACCTCATTTCCAATCTCTAATAAAAAAGGGCACGGTTGTCGAAAAAGTAGAACCAATTTATCCTTCTGTAACATATCCAAGCCACTCAACAATTGTAACTGGTAATTACCCTAACAAGCACGGTGTTGTTAGCAATACGTTACTTCAACCAGGGCGTGAATCACCTGATTGGCATTGGTACCGAAAATCAATAAAAGGAACAACATTGTATGATGAAGCGCGCAAAGCAAATTTAACGACAGCCGCCCTTCTATGGCCTGTTACTGGAAGAGCGAACATCGATTACAATTTACCAGAAATTTTCCCCAATAGACCTTGGCAAAATCAAGTGTTAGTTTCCTTATTTAGCGGTAGCCCACTATACCAATTAGATTTAAATCGTCGTTTCGGCCATATAAGAAATGGTTTATCACAACCAGAGCTGGATGATTTCGTCCTCGCCTCTGCTGTGCATACAATCCAGACGAAAAAGCCTAATGTCATGTTTGTACATTTCACCGATCTAGACACCCAAAGACACTATCACGGCTTTGAATCTAACGAAACAATAGCTGCTATCCAGAGACATGACGAACGTCTAGGAAAAATTATTCAAGCACTAAAAGAAGGTGACCTATACGAAGAAAGTACAATTATTGCCCTTGGTGATCATAGCGCTTTAAGTGAAAACAAATCCATCCAATTAAATGTGCTATTCCATCAAAGAGGACTTATATCTCTTAATAAAAAAGGAAAATTAGTAGACTGGAAAGCCTATTGCCAAAGTTGCGACGGCTCTGCCTATGTATATGTAAAGGACAAAAATGATACGCATACAATTCGCGAGGTACAACTACTCCTTGAAGACCTACTTCAAAATAAACAAAACGGAATTGAATTTATACTTCATGATGAAGCTGCGAAAGACTGCGGTGCAGACGGTAATTGTTTATTCATGTTAGAAGCACGAGAAGGGTATTATTTCACTGAAAACTATACAGGAGATTTTATAAAAGAAATTACCGAAAAAGATGTTACGCCTAGTAAAAAATATACATTTGGTACGCATGGATACTCTCCAACAAAACCTAACTATGAAACAATTTTTATCGCTGCCGGAAAAGGTATAAAAAGTGGTGTGACAATCCCATATATGAGACTTATTGATGAAGGTCCAACTATCGCTAGACTACTAGGTTTACACTTAGGTGAAACAGACGGAGCAACTGTAGAGGATTTACTCCAATTGTAAAGAACTGTGTATATATGTAAAAGTTATGTAAAATTCATCACTGTTTCTCTTTTTATAATTTTTATTTTTGTACACTGTTAGTAAAACAAATTTAAGGGGGAACATTATATGAAAAAAATGTCCAGACAAGAAAAAAGCTGGATATTATACGATTGGGCGAACTCTGTATACTCGCTCGTCATTACAACTGCATTATTTCCAATTTACTTTAAAGCAGCTGCAAAAGAAGCTGGACTATCTGGGGCAACTTCAACAGCATATTGGGGATATGCAAACTCATTCGCAACACTTTTAATTTCTATACTTGCTCCTATTCTTGGCACAGTTGCTGATTATAAAGGATTTAAAAAACGTTTTTTCACATTCTTCTTTGGACTCGGTATCGTATTTACAAGTATGTTAGCAGTCGTTCCAACCTCTCAGTGGTACTTATTGCTAGGGTGCTATATGCTCGCCTTAATCGGCTTTGCTGGAGCAAACATTTTCTATGATGCATTTTTAGTAGACGTCACTTCTGAAGATAGAATGGACCGAATTTCTACAAGAGGATTTGCATTAGGTTATATCGGGAGTACAATTCCTTTTATCGGTTGTATCGCTCTTATTATTCTTTCTCAAAAAGGAACTATTCCCTTATCGGTCGGCATTGCTAGTCAAATTTCCTTTGTAATAACAGCTCTTTGGTGGGGGTTATTTACAATTCCAATGCTAAAAAACGTAGAGCAAACACACTATATTGAGCGTCATCCAAGACCTATTAAAATGAGCTTTAAACGTCTTGCTAATACTTTTAAAAATATTAAAGAATATAAAACTGTATTTATGTTTCTAATCGCTTACTTTTTCTATATTGACGGAGTCGATACAATTATTACTATGTCTACCGCTTACGGAACCGATCTCGGTATTAGTGCAACGAATCTATTAATCATATTATTTGTAACACAAATTGTCGCTTGTCCATTTGCTTTACTATACGGAAAATTATCTGAAACATTTACTGGCAAAAAAATGCTATATGTCGGTATCATTATTTATATCATTATTTGCACATATGCTTATTTCTTAAAAACGACACTTGATTTTTGGATTTTAGCAATGTTAGTTGCTACATCTCAAGGTGGTATTCAAGCACTAAGTCGTTCATACTTTGCAAAACTAGTACCAAAAGAATCTGCTAATGAATTCTTCGGATTTTATAATATATTTGGAAAGTTTGCCGCAATTATGGGTCCGGTATTAGTCGGTGTTACAACGCAATTAACAGGAAAAACAAACGCTGGTGTTCTTAGTATTATTGTTCTATTTATTATCGGAGGATTCTTACTAACTAGAGTTCCAGAAAATAATACATCCGTTACACCACCTAGTCCAAAGACTAAAACGCTATAAGAAAAGATCCTCTTCTCATAAGAAGAGGATCTTTTTTATTTTTAAAGGTGCGCCTTATAATGAACGACTCTACTGCTTGTACAAAAATAATTTATCAACAGTTGTTCCTAATACTTCAGCTAAACGGAACGCTAACGCTAAGCTTGGATCATATTTATTATTCTCAATTGCATTTATCGTTTGTCTAGAAACCTTACATTTATCAGCTAATGCGCCTTGTGAAATATTATTTTCAGTGCGTAATTCATAGATTTGATTTTTCACACCATTGCTCCTAACCTGTAAAATTATTTTTACAACATCAGTATATAATTGGCTCATATAGTTGTCAAAAGTTCCTCAAAGAAAAAAGGAGCAATATTGCTCCCTTACAATAGTTATTTTGAAGCTAATGAATTTGTTAGTGCCTCTTTGTTAGCGATATCTTCTTTCTTTATTTGCATACGTACAACTGGCCCTATCGCTAATAAAATAAGTGCCATCGCTATACAAAACACAGTAACTAGTGAAGTTAGTTCCTTTAATCCTCCAGCTAATGAAGTTCCAATTAGCATTGCCCCCATAAACAGTGGTAAAATCGTTCCATTTACTCTTCCAACCATATTTTCTGGTACAAGTTGAATCATAAGCGTACCGACAACAATATTAACACAAGCTAAACAAATACCTGTTCCAAATCTCATGAAACTAGTAATCCAAAATGATGTAGATAGCCCTTCTACTAAAAATGAAATGGCTAATATACCCATACCGAATACAAACATCTTTTTCGGATTCACTTTTGAAGCGAAAACTGCAGCAACAATACCACCGAGTAACATACCTATTCCGTCAGCTGCCGCTAAATATTGAACAGCTTCTTTTTCCATACCTAAACGTTCAATTACAAGGAATACTTCTAATGGATTCGTTAATCCAACAGCTAAACCCATAATTGTAAAAGTGATCGTAATCATACGTAAATTTTTCGTATGAAGAACATACTTCCAACCTTCTTTTATATCATTTTTTAATGAGTCTCTCGCCACCTGCTCTTTTTCAACCCATTTTGGTAAGAATGAAAGGGCGATAGCAGATAACAAAAATAAAATGATTAAGCTATATAGTGATGTAAATAAACCAAGTTGTGTATACACAAGCGATCCTACCACTGGTCCAAAAATCAGAAATAATGACTGTAATGTTTGGTTAAATGCAATCGCATTTGCTACCTCTCCTTCTTTTACATAGCGCTTAAATATACGCGAAGATGAGGGCTGAGAAAACTGACCTACAATCGCGGAAATGAGTGTTGCAAAAAATATAGCCTGCCAATAATCCAGCTTTAACAACAAGACAATTCCTATAATAGACAGTACACTTAATACATCTCCAGCGACCATTGTTCTTTTCGGATTCCAGCGATCAGCTAGCGCACCACCGATAAACGAGAAAATAAAAATAGGTGCATATTCCATAACTGATAACAACGAAACAGAAACTGGATCATTATTCGTTCGCTCCATTATAAAATACAAAAGAGCCATATTTCTGATCCAAACTGCAAATTGTTGTAAAATATCAGACGCCATAACGAGCATAAATGCTCGGTTTTTAAATAAAGCGTTCATTTTCATTCCCCTTTCACAAACCGACCGTTCGGTCTAATTTTTTTGTAAGAAAAGCAACTGACCTATTATTCAGCTGCCATTCCTTTTAACAATACATCTATTGCCTTTTTATAAATACGTTTCAGCTCTTTATAATCTAATTCGTAGTAAAGCACTCCAAGTCCTGATAATAATCCGTTTACAATATACATAAGATCACGAGTATTATCTTCACGGAACTCTCCAGACTCTATACCTACTTCAATTAATTTCTCAAACATAACATATGATTCTCTAGTTAAAGCTAACAGTTCATCCAGAATCTCTTTACTTACAACTTGGCTCATAGAGAATTCCTCTATTGCATTTGAAATTGGTTGCTGTATGTCCTCTACATGATATTCGGCGAGACCATATAGTTTTTCAGTACTAGTGCTATACAACTTCTCTTTTTCATTCCATCTTTCAATCCAATCATACGTATGCTGTTTCACTACAAATAAAAATAATTCTTCTTTACTTTTAAAGTGATAATAAATACTTCCTTTACTTCGCTCTGTAATTTCACAAATCTCTTCCATAGATGTAGCTGCGTAGCCCTTCTGTGAAAATAGACTTTCTGCTTTATATGCAATTTCTTTCTTTATCTCTTCTGCGCTTCTTCTCATATTCACACCTCTTTAAACCGACCGTTCAGTCTAATAATAACAAATCAAAAACCTCTATCGCAAGAGGCTATATTCCTTATTTAAGAAAACGTACTTTCAAACCAATTTCGAATCATATGTATGGTTCCAAATTTAAATGCTAATTTAACAAGAAATACGCCTCCCGCAGCTAATAAAAATAACACTACTTTCCCCTTATTTTTCACTTTCGGTTCCCTTTTCATTTCCATTCCCCTTAGTATGTTAAAAATATTAAACAAACGTTTGTTTAACTGTGTTTATGCATATGTAAGCCGACTAATCAAACGTTTGTTTAAAAAGAAATACACCTATATAAGGCGCATTTTTATCAATCACCACCGCCACCGCAGCTTCCTCCGCTATCTCCCCCAAAAGATCCTCCACAATCATGTGAGCCGCCATCATGCGAGCTATCATTATCAGATCCAGCAAAGAAAAATAATGGTGATGAGCTGTTAGATGAATTATGAATGTTATTTTGTTTTGTAAGATTTACCTTCTTTTTGTTCGATCGAACTGCTGTTACGATTGTTCCAACTACAACAAATAATAGTATGACAATAATAAATTCCATTTAAAAGCCTCCCTTATTCCTCGAATAATTGAATGGTTCTCTCTAGATTTTCAAGTGAAATGAAGCGTGATTCACGAAGAATTTCTTTTCCATTATGAAATAATAAAATTGTTGGCCCTGTAAATACTCCATATCGCCCCGCAATCTCCTGCATGTCTTGTAGTAATATCTCTATTTTCTCTACGTAATCATAATTCTCTAATACGCAATTTACTTTTCTTAGCATAACATCACAAACACCACAATTTTCCGTTTTAATAAACAGAAGTACCAATTGTTGTTCTTCGATATAGGTCGCTAATTCTTCTATCGTTTTAAATGTAGTCATCTTATCCCTCTTAGCGTAATTTACGAAATACTTTGTCTTGATACATACGAAAAGCTGAACTATCTTTAATCTTTCTCTTTTCCATTACCTGCTGAAAACGAAGCGTTTTTGCTGTTAACTCTTCTCCTAATCTCTTTCTCTCTTCTTCATCATAACAGCAAGCAATTAGATCCTCTATTTTTAATATATCTTTTTGTAGTTCCATTTCTGGTGGAATCATTCCCGCATTTTTTAAAATTTTATAACTCATTCTAAGTTCTGGAGGTACCATTGAAAGATCTTCTAATTGTAGTGGTTTTCCTTTTCCCGGAAGATAATCAAGATCACCATTCCTTATTGCTTGTCGAATTTTTTCTTCAGCAATGTTCAAAAACACATCCACACTATTCCCTCCTTTACATATTTTTACTATTATTTTACATGATATTTCCTTATCTTTCTATGCCTTTAATAATTGGCTCCATACAATTTTTTCTCAAATTTATTTATAATGAGCTTTTTCCTCCCATACCGATCTTTCGTTTTCATATACAGTTTGTATTCAAGCCTTTTTGTATTGAGAAAGTCTTTTTCAATTTAATAAAGCGTTTACACTAAATCTTACATTTGTTACGATTTAATCACCCTCAGCTCCCTTGTATAGACTTCGTGATGTCTGATCATTTTATCTAGACGTTTTATACGTCTAGATTCATTTTGATTTATTGGCGTATGCCTTTAAATATATCTTTTATTTTGAAAGGAGAAATGGCTATGAGGTCTCAAAAATTCACACTGTTATTACTATCTCTACTACTTTTCTTACCTCTTTTTCTCACAAATTTTATTAATCCAAATCTCGCATTAGCAGATTCACCAAAGCAAAGTCAAAAAATTGTTGGATACTTTCCTTCGTGGGGCGTTTACGGACGTAATTATCAAGTTGCTGACATTGATGCATCAAAACTTACTCACCTTAACTATGCTTTCGCGGATATTTGTTGGAACGGAAAACATGGAAACCCTTCTACTCATCCTGATAATCCAAATAAACAAACGTGGAACTGTAAAGAATCTGGTGTACCATTGCAAAATAAAGAGGTTCCTAATGGTACTCTCGTACTCGGTGAACCATGGGCTGATGTTACCAAATCGTATCCTGGCTCAGGGACAACTTGGGAAGATTGCGATAAATATGCCCGTTGCGGAAATTTCGGGGAACTAAAACGATTAAAAGCTAAATATCCTCACTTAAAAACAATTATTTCCGTTGGTGGCTGGACTTGGTCTAACCGCTTTTCTGATATGGCCGCTGATGAAAAAACAAGAAAAGTATTTGCTGAATCTACAGTAGCTTTTCTTCGCGCATATGGGTTTGATGGCGTAGATTTAGACTGGGAATATCCGGGCGTTGAAACGATTCCTGGTGGTAGTTATCGTCCTGAAGATAAACAAAATTTCACTCTCCTTCTTCAAGACGTCCGAAATGCTTTGAATAAAGCAGGTGCTGAAGATGGCAAACAATATTTACTAACAATCGCTTCAGGTGCAAGTCAACGCTACGCTGATCATACAGAACTAAAGAAAATTTCTCAAATACTCGATTGGATTAATATTATGACATATGATTTCCACGGCGGATGGGAAGCTACTTCTAATCATAATGCAGCTCTATATAAGGATCCAAATGACCCAGCAGCAAATACGAATTTTTACGTAGATGGTGCTATAAATGTTTATACAAATGAAGGTGTTCCAGTCGATAAACTAGTATTAGGCGTACCCTTTTACGGACGTGGCTGGAAAAGTTGTGGCAAAGAAAATAACGGACAATATCAACCTTGCAAACCAGGTAGTGATGGGAAACTTGCTTCTAAAGGTACTTGGGATGATTACTCTACCGGTGACACAGGTGTGTATGATTACGGTGATTTAGCAGCCAATTACGTTAATAAAAATGGTTTTGTACGCTACTGGAATGACACAGCTAAAGTACCTTACTTATATAATGCAACTACAGGCACATTTATTAGCTACGATGACAATGAATCTATGAAATACAAAACAGACTATATAAAGACGAAAGGTTTAAATGGAGCAATGTTTTGGGAACTAAGCGGAGATTGCCGTACAAGTCCAAAATATAGTTGCAGTGGTCCAAAATTACTTGATACGCTAGTAAAAGAATTACTTGGTGGACCTATTAGTCAAAAAGATACTGAGCCACCAACGAATGTTAAAAACATTGTAGTTACGAATAAAAATTCAAACTCAGTTCAATTAAACTGGACTGTATCTACTGATAACGTAGGAGTTACGGAATATGAAATTACTGCTGGAGAAGAGAAATGGAGTACAACAACAAATAGCATTACAATTAAAAACTTAAAACCTAATACGGAATACAAATTTTCGGTAATTGCCAAAGATGCTGCTGGAAATAAATCACAACCTACCGCTCTTACTGTCAAAACGGATGAAGCTAATACGACACCTCCTGATGGAAATGGTACTGCTACATTTTCAGTCACTTCGAATTGGGGCAGCGGTTATAACTTCTCGATTATAATCAAAAATAATGGAACGACTCCTATTAAAAATTGGAAATTAGAATTTGATTATAGCGGCAATTTAACACAAGTTTGGGATTCTAAAATTAGTAGTAAAACAAATAATCATTATGTAATTACGAACGCAGGATGGAATGGTGAAATTCCTCCTGGTGGATCTATTACAATTGGCGGTGCAGGAACAGGTAATCCTGCCGAACTTTTAAATGCCGTCATTAGCGAAAACTAGACGTAATATCCATTAATTACTTCAATAAAGTTTGAATTTAGGTTTGAGCAATACCTCCTAAATTCAAACTTTTAATTTTATGAAAAATCAAAAATATCACAATAACCTATTATAATTATATTTAATTTCTAATATGAAGTTTATATGAAGTTCATTTGAATTTTACATGAATTCCCTTTAATTTCTATTGTCTTCCTATAATATCCATATTATCCTTTACATAAAGGAATTATTTTTATTCCATTTTGAACTATCTATATATATAAAGAAAGATAGTCACCTGTTAGGGAAAGGCTTTCGTATTATAAATATAACAAAAGAAAAAGCACGCTTATAAGCGCACCATAAGAGTGCTTCTTCATACAATTCTCATGTAAGAGTTCTCGAAAATCATGTTAATCACAAAGAAAAGGCATTAGCTCATAAAAGCTAATGCCTTTTCTTTATTCATATTGTTGAGTATTCCATTCTTCTATATTTCATAATTTTGTTATCTACGATTCATAGAAAGAAGGTTCATGTGAGACAATTAAAACCGTTCCTTTGTATTGTTGTAACGCTTCCTGTAAAGCCATCTTAGTTTCTACATCCAAATGATTAGTCCGTTCGTCTAAAATTAAAACATCAGCTTTTTCTATTTTTTCATATAAGGAGCTAACACACTTAAAATCTCTTCTTTATCCTTTTTTAATTCGAGTGATGTTAACATATCCATCGTTCTCGGCCTAGGTAATTTCACTTGTACCTCGCCAACTATTGACGCTGGTCTTTGAGATAAAATAAATACGCGATCTGAAAGCAAGATTGCCTCATCTAAGTCATGTGTAACCATAACGATTGTTTGCTTCTCTTGATGCCAAGAGTTTAAAAGCCAGCTATGTACTTCCATTTTTGTAAATGCATCTAATTTACCAAAAGGCTCATCAAGCAGCATAATTGGCTTTTCACATAAATATGTGCGCAGAAAACTAATTCTTTGACGCATACCACCAGACAATTCATCTGGATAATGGTTTGCATATTCATCTAGTTCGAACTGCTTTAATGCTTCCATTCCTTCTGTCAGCCTTTGTTTTTTCGGCTTTCCTTCAATTTCTAACGGAAGAACGATATTTTGCAAAGCTGATCGCCACGGTAGTAATAAATCTTGTTGTGGCATATAACTAACAACATCTTGCTCTTGTACTTGCTTATCGTTATACGTTACGTTCCCGCTTGTTGGTTTTTCAACATTTGCAATCATGTTTAATAATGTGCTTTTCCCGCAACCACTCGGTCCTACAAAGGAAACAAACTCTCCCTCTTGTATAGAGGCACTAATATTCTCTAATACATTCTTTCCGTCGAAAGATTTCACTATATTTTTTATTTGTAATCCGCTCATTTTTCACTTGGAAGGAATTCATTTGTAAAAGCATCTTTTACATCGATTTTCTTTTTAATAACTTTGTTGTCATATAAGAAATTCATGTAATTCGTCCAAATTTCTTCCTTCTGTACTCCCCATGCTTTAGCATCATCTTGATACTTCGTACTTAACCATTTTTGGCTTTCTTGAACTAAATCTTTATTCACATCTGGAACAGCTTTAATTAAAATATCAGCAGCCTCTTTCGGTTCCTTAATTGCAAAATTATAACCTTCTGTCGTTGCACTCATAAACTTTTTCACAAAGTCTTTATCTTGCTTCGTATGTTTTTCACTCGTAATAATAACAGGACTATAGAAATCAAGCGCTGGATCTAAGTCCTTCACCATAATCGTATTTAACTCTTTTCCTTGACGCTTCGCTTCAATACCATCCCAACCGTAATAAATCCATTCGAAATCTGCATCACGGCCAATTGATTTAAAGAAATCTGTTTGTCCTAAGATGATTTTTTCAACTTTATTAAAATCAGCTTGATGTTTATCCATAATCGTCTTTAATGTCGCTTCTTCTGCTGGTCCTCCCCAGCCGCCGTAACGTTTACCTTCAAAATCTTTCGGTGACGTCATATTGTCTTTCTTAAGCGATGCAAACGCTGAAGTGTTATGCTGAATAATCGCTCCTACAGATACAACAGGAATTCCTTCTACACGAGCTAACGTTACATTTTCTTGTGCACTTATTGCGAAGTCTGCTTTTCCTGATGCTATCATTTGCTCTGCTGTTACATTGTCACCTGGTTGAATAATTTCTACATCTAATCCTTGCTTTTTGTAATAATCTTTCGTTTTCGCTACATACAAGCCAGTATGATTCGTATTTGGAAACCAATCTAATACTACTTTTACTTTTTGATCTTTACTTGCACTTTCTTCTTTCTTCGCCGGATTACATCCAGCCACACCTACCGCTACTAAGGCAGCTAACATAACTTTCAAACCTTTTTTCATTTTCTGCCGTCCTTTCTATATATCCATGGTGCTGTTATTCTTGCCATAAACTCTACGATAAAATACAGGCATAATGTCACCATAACGATGATTGCTGCAACACCAAATACTCGGGCAGTCAAAAAGGATTTTGTAGCCCTCGTAAGCATAACGCCTAATCCTTCACTTGCACCGAGCCATTCTCCGATAATTGCCCCCATTACGCTATATGTAACTGCAATTTTTAAACCTGAGAAAAAGTATGGGAGCACTGCTGGAAATTTTACCTTCTGGTAAACTTGCCATTTCGTCGCCTTCATTGTTTGTAACAGTTTCAGCATATTTTTATCTACTGTTTGAAAACCTTCTAAAATACTAAGCGCAATTGGGAAGAAACAAACGAGTATTACGACCATTACTTTCGGCAACATCCCATATCCAAACCAAATAATAAATAGCGGTGCAAGTACAACAATTGGAATTGTTTGCGAAATAACGAGCAATGGATTTATTAAAATACGAAATAACGGTATAACATCCATAATAATTGCGATGCTCGTCCCCAATAAAATTGCAAAGAATAGTCCAATTATAACTTCCTGCAGTGTTTGCATCGTATTTGGTAATAGTAAATCTTTCATCCCAATTAATTCTTGAACAATGGCAGAAGGCTTTGGTAAAATCCACGGTTCGATTTTAAATAATGAAACAGATCCTTCCCATATCGCAATGAGAAGGATAAGCCAAATAGTTGTAATAAGTTTAGATTGCTTCTGGTTTTGCATATTCATCACGGTACTTCCAAACCTTTTCATCTATCGTTACACCAGTGCTTGGACGATAATGGATTTTAATAGAAGTAATCACTTCTTCTGCTCCAGCATCGACGCAAGCTTGTTGCGCACGTTTAACGACATCAAGAAGTACATCTAATTCTCCTTCCAAAGTTGTTTCCATTGCCCCTACTTCATAACGAACTCCCGATTGTTGCACAACTTCAATTGCTTTATCGACAACAGAATATACATCTTTCGTTTTCGCTTGTGGTACTACTGAAAATGACATTGTAACTTGTTGTGACATAATAAAATCCCCCTTATAAAATTAAATTTCAAAAATAAGAAAAGGCTTTCCTACTGCGTAGGAAAGCCTTGTATGCAAGTTATTACAGAATAACATATGCTACATCACTTTAAGTAACTCCCTACGCTGGCATTATCCAGATCAGGTTGAGGGTCGATGTTTACTTACATCCTCTCAGCCAATTGGCTCCCCGGTCCTTAATTCGTTTTCATTGTAGCATGATTTATTTTATTGAACAAACAAAAGCATGCATAATCATTTCATTATTTTTGGAAAATAACCAACTTTTTCACCATGAGCTAATAACTGCTGAATAAATTCTTTATTAATTGCTGGTACTATCAATTCTTTTTTCTTAATCCATTCATTCGTTCTACGCGTACCCATTACAATTTCAGATTGCTGCGCTCCATCTCCTGCAACTTGAGAAGCAATCAACTCTGCTATTACTTCATTTCCCTTCGCTAATGCAAGTCCGGTATTTACATATTCTGAAAGTGGAACCATTTCAAGATTGTATCCACACTCTCCAATTAGCTGTATAAATTGTTCAAACTCAATTTGATGTGGATGACAAATATGTAACGTCTCTCCTACAATTTGCGCATCTTGTAAATACGATACAATTGATTTACTAGCAAAATCAATTGGTGTGAAATCAACTTTCCACTTCACATTTGGTGCTTTCCCAATTAATAGCATTGTTTTAATAAGACGATAAAATGCGTTTCCATCAATATTTTGTTGAAACGAACCTGTTTCTGAATGACATGCTAAATTACCTGCACGATAAATATTTCCGCGCAAACCATTTTTCATTGCTTCACGAACAATGTTTTCCGCTTGTAGTTTACTATTTGAATATACATTCTCTAAGTCTACACTGTAATTAAAATCACCAGTTTTCATGTATGTATCCCATTGATCTACCGCTAATTCTAACGGGATACCAATTGTAGAAATAAAATGGAATGTAGCACCTTTCTCAGCTAATGCTAGCATACGGCTAGTTCCTTGGACATTTATATTTTCAAATTGTTTTACATCTCCAAAATGTCTTACATCTGCACCGCAATGAATTATCGTATCCATCTTAGAACTGATGAACATAAATTCTTCTTCGCTCATCCCAAGATACTGTTCTCCCAGATCACCAGCTACGGCCTGTATACGCTGTAACCATTCTTCACATATATCATTAAAGTAGCCTGTTAATGTATCTATAATTCTTTGCTGCACATCTTTCGTTGGTCTTACTAAACAATAAATAGTAGCAGATGTATCTCTCAACAATTCATATAATATGTGTGATCCTAAATAACCAGTAGCTCCTGTTAAAAAGACATTTGAAATCTGGGTTTCTTCCAAAACGTTTGCATACGTGATAGTATCTGGTTCGTGAATCACTTTATATTCACGAAATACTTCTTCTTTCTCTACTTTTACTTCTCGCTCAATTCGAGCTAATCCATATATCGTTCTTTCTTTAAAGAAATCTTGAATTGTTAAATGTGAGAAATCTTCTTTTAACAATGTTAAGACTCGTAATACTTTTAATGAATGTCCACCAATTGTAAAGAAATCATCATGTACTCCAACTTTTGAAATTCCTAATATTTCTGCCCAAGCGTTCGCTATTTGTTTTTCTGCTTTATTAGAAGGTGCAACATATTCTTGTAGACGAACCGGTTCATACTTTTCTTCTAACTGAGCTAACTTCTTAACATCAATCTTTTTATTAGGTGTAAGTGGTAATTCATTAATATAAATTAGTTTAGATGGCACCATATAATCTGGTAATTGCTCTTGTAACTGATAAACTAATTCTGGTATTTCTTTTTTATTTAAAGTTGTATAGAACGCGATTAAATATTGGCTACCTTCCTTACTCTTCTTAGCAAAAACAGCATTTTCTTTTATATTATGATTATGAGAAATTTTACTTTGGATTTCTCCTAGTTCAATACGATGTCCTCTAATTTTTACTTGATCATCTTTCCGATGTAAAAACTCTATATTTCCATCCTCTAGCAACTTAACGATATCACCTGTTTTGTATATATTAACTATAGGATTAAAAGGGTTCGGAATAAAAGCTTCAATTGTTTTATTAGGCTTATTAAAATACCCTTTTGCTAATCCCACTGAATCTATATATAATTCACCAGGTACACCAATTGGACAAAGATTCATATTCTCATCCAAAATCATAACTTGATAATTAGCACATGGTTTACCAATGGGAATACTCGCAACATCCTCATTTAACTGACTAGGTATTTTATAGGTTGTCGTCACTACAGTACATTCTGTCGGTCCGTATACATTATAAATTTCAACATTTGTACCTATTCTTTCTCTCCACAATTTAATAACCTCTACAGGCAACATTTCACCGCCAATCGCAATTCTTTTTAGGGAAGCTAGCTTATATATATCTTCTTCTGCTAAATAAGTTGCTACTTGTCGAACAAAAATTGTTGCTAATGCCAAGATTGAAGTTGCTTTCACTTTATAGATTGCATTTGCAAATGCTTCTACAGACAATCGCTCTTCCTCTAGTAATACATACAAGTTTCCTCCGCAGAATAAAGAAGCAAATGACTCCCATACAGAGGCATCGAAACTAAAGGAAGGAAATTGGGCAAATACATCCTCTTCTGTCAATTCATATTGCTTTTTCATCCAAGTATACAGATTAACAACGCCTCTATGTGCTAACATCGTTCCCTTTGGATTCCCTGTTGAACCAGATGTATAAATCATATAAGCTACATCGTCACAATGAATAGACAACTTTACATCTATATCTTCATAAGTTTCACTATCATACATTGAAACTGTTTGAACCCCATCACATGTTATAGGCGTCTCTTTCATCAATATAACTTTCGCTTGGCTATCTTGAATAATGTACTGTATTCTACTTTCGGGATAATCTGGATCAATTGGAACATACGCTGCACCAGCTTTTAATATAGCTACCATACTTACTACTGTGTCTATGCTACGTTTCATAAATATTCCAACATAGTCTCCTAATTGGACGCCGTTTTTAATTAACATATGAGCTATTTGATTACTTTTTTTATTTAGCTCCTCATAAGTTAAAGTACCTTCCCTTGAAGATAAAGCTATACGATTTGGAAATTGAGTAACAGTATTATAGAACATATCGACGATACTTTTCTCAGGATATACTGCTGTCGTATCATTCACTTGACTATAAAGTGCCATCTCGGCCTCTGTAATAATATTAAAACGTTTTATATACTTATTAGTATTTCGTAATATATCAATTAAAACACCTTGTATTTGTTGTGCATAACGAGTAATCGTTGTCTCTTTCCAATTAACACTATTAAATATTATTTCTACACTTTTCATATTTTTACTAAATACAAATTGTAATGTATTCATGTCTTGTAGCTCATAATATGTTTCACCAATAATAATAGGTGACATTTCATATAATGTATTACCGTTTTGAAACTCTTCTATTTCTTCCTCATTCATTTCTTTAATTTGCTCCAGCTGCTCTTCAATTTGTAAATTTAAACTTTCATAGGAGAGAAAATTAGAAACTTCAATAGTAATCGGAAATAAACTTCCTCTTACATGATAAAGCACGACAATATGTTTTTCTTTAGAAATATGATATAACCACGTTGTAGTCGCTCCTATTAAATCCACAATGTGAGTCAAATTTGAAAACAGTTCCGTTTTCCTTTTTATCCTAAGTTCCGTTCCTTGCACATCTTTAGGTATTTTAATACTTCCTTCTACTTTTCCTAAAAATTCTTTTACCATCTCACTATAAGAAATTGCTAATTTCATATTTATGTAAATTCCTCTCTTAAATATAATAAAGGTGTGAAAATTCACACCTTTTTCATCCCTTATTAAAGGGCAGATTAGTTCAATTCATAATCAAGGGAGGATTCCCTTGATTAGAATTGAACTTTCTCCTTATTCGCTTTTAAACTCACCAATAAGCTCTTGTAATTCCTGAGAAAGCCAACTTAAAGAAGTCGCTAATTCTGCAATATCTTGTACTGATATTTCTTGCTCTTTCATGCTTTCTTCAACATTACTACTGCTGTTGGCATAAGTATTTGCAATATGTGATAATTCATTTACGACTTGAACAATATTCTGGCTATTTTGTAAAATGTCACTCGAATTACCAGAAACAGCTTTTACTTGATCTGTAACAGATTGCGCTGATTTTGAGATTTTTTCAAAGAAATCTCCACTACTTTGAACAAGCGAAATTCCAGTTTCTACTTCTCTTGAACCTTTTTGCATGGAAACTACAGCATCTTCTGTCTCAGCTTGTGTTTCACCAATTAATTTCGCTATATCTTTAGCAGACGCTTCCGTTTGTTCTGCTAATTTTCGTACTTCATCAGCAACAACTGCAAACCCTCTTCCAGCTGCTCCAGCACGTGAAGCCTCAATAGAAGCATTTAAAGCTAATAAATTTGTTTGATTTGAAATACCTGTAATTACAGTTACGATATCACTAATTTCTTTTGACCTTGTTTCTAACGAATAAATGATGGAAGATAAATCTTGTACTGCATTTTGGATTAAACTCATTTGATTAATAATTTGTCCAATCACTTCATTACCTTCAATTGAATGTTGTTCCATACCTTCAGAAGCAACCGCAACTTGTTTTGCAGCCCCAGTTATTTCTTCTACCTTATCTTCCATTCCATGTACAATTCCTAAACATTGTT
The DNA here is from genome assembly GCF_001836235.1 of Bacillus sp. HMSC036E02. Classification (NCBI taxonomy): domain Bacteria; kingdom Bacillati; phylum Bacillota; class Bacilli; order Caryophanales; family Bacillaceae; genus Bacillus; species Bacillus sp. HMSC036E02. Next base: position 19,605 of record NZ_KV827882.1, read on the forward strand.
GTACTGAAGTTTTTTGAGACTGTGCCCCTACTCTTAAACCTTCAATAGAACTTGCAATCTCTTGAACTGCCATGCTGTTTTCCTCTGTACTCGCCGACAATTCTTGTGAAGAAGAAGAAACTTGCTCAGCAGTTTGCCTTACTTTATCTATAATCCCTTTAAATTTTTCAATCGTGTTATTGAAATAAACATTAATAATTCCAATATCATCTGGTCTTTCTTTTAATTTAACACTTAAGTCACCTTCACCAATTTTACGTAACCCTTCTCGTAAATCTTTTAATGGAGCTAACGAGTGACGCACGATAAAGAATTGAGTAATAGTCGCAATTGCTAATGAAATAATGATAAAGAGTAAGCCCTGTATCATAAACTTCTCTTTTGTAATAGGAACAATGGAAGCATCTAAGTCAGCCGCAATAATTGCAACAATATTGTTTTCTCCATCTGTAATTGGTTCTAATATTGTCACCCACGAACCTATTTCATCTTCATATACTTCTGTCATTTGTGCCTTTTTCGTATCAATCACTTTATCGTATGCCTTCATCCAATGAGCGGGTTGTTCATAATAATCTCCCGTCTTTATAGGGAATGCATTTGTTAACTCTGTAGTCAAACCAACGAGTTGTAATTCTCGCTTTTCATTCGGCTTTGCTCCTGTAACATACGTTTGTCCAACACTTTTCAATTCTTTTGAAACTTCATCTAATTTTTCTGTTAACTTTTCTTTTTTCACTTTTTCGGCTGTAGGATCTTTCGCCATGTCTCTAACTAACTCTAAATCCAATTTTTTTAATACTATTTCTCCTGTTTCAATAGACTGCCTTTCAAATAAAGACATCATACTATTTTGAAACATGTTGAAACTTAACGCACCCATACTTCCAACAAGCGTCAAAATAACTAGTACGGTTAATAAGACGTTCTTTTGAAGGAACGATAACTTATGCCAATATTTTTTCATTAATATCCACCTTCCTTAACTAACATAAACAAAAAAACAAAATATATGAATATTTTGTTTAAAAATGTTTCTCAATATGTTCGAGAATAAAAAAAAGCCAATGTAAAAGCATTGGCAAAGACCAACCCTATCCGTCCGGTAACTGGCTAGCATAGCCTTTCGACCTTAGCTCCTGTAGTTTTGCGTCCTCATGTTTCCATCAGTTTGCCTTTCTCGCTGAACGAGTTGAACGATATGGGAGTTCTATGAGAATTAATTTATTCTCTTTCAAAGATTACAACATATAAATCAAAATGTCTACTTATTTAGAGATATAAATACAAATTTTTAACGCATTGTTTTTTCAAAATAATTTCAAAAAGTACGTGAATGTTACTTTTTTTGTGTTATATAATAAAAAATGTATTAATAACAAGGATTTTTTCGGGTATTTATTTAATTTTCAATCAAATTAAACTATTCGAATATATCTTAACTAATGAATTTCGGAGGTAGTTTATCATGTTTTGGCTACAATTTCTTACCTTGTTACTCTGTATTTTTATTGGTGCACGCCTAGGCGGAGTTGGTTTAGGAGTAATGGGTGGAGTTGGTATGGCAATACTCGTTTTTGTCTTCCACTTACAACCAACGGCGCCTCCTATCGATGTAATGCTTATGATTTTGGCAGTAATTACAGCTGCTGGTGCTTTGCAAGCCGCTGGAGGAATGGACTACCTTGTTCATCTAGCTGAAAAGGCATTACGAAAAAATCCAAAACGCATTACATTCTTTGCTCCAATTGTTACTTATTTATTTACACTTTGTGCAGGAACTGGTCACGTTGCTTATTCTGTACTTCCTGTTATCGCTGAAGTCTCTCGCGAATCCGGAATTAGACCAGAACGACCAATGTCCATTGCCGTAATTGCTTCCCAACAAGCAATTACGGCTAGTCCTATATCAGCTGCAACAGTTGCACTTTTAGCAATGTTAGCTGACTATAAAATCACCTTATTAGATATTTTAAAAGTAAGTATCCCTTCTACTTTCATCGCTTGTATGATAGCTGCATTTGTTGCTAGTAAGATGGGAAAAGAATTAAATGAAGACCCTGAATACTTAAAACGATTAAAAGAAGGATTAATTCCTAAGCTTGAAGAGAAAAAAGAATTTGTAGGTGTAAAGGGCGCAAAATTATCAGTTATCCTTTTCCTTGTAGGAACCTTCCTTGTTGTACTTCTTGGTTCATTTGAAGCACTTCGTCCAGGATGGATAGTTGATGGGAAGTTAGCCCGTCTTTCCATGCCGAACACAATTGAGATGGTTATGTTAACTATCGCGGCTCTTATTATTATTTTCTGTAAGCCAAATGTAGAAAGCATTGTATCTGGTAACGTCTTTAAAGCAGGAGCAACAGCAGTTGTTGCTATTTTCGGTATCGCTTGGATGGGAGATACTTTCTTTAACGGAAACTTAAATATGATTCAAGGATCCATTCAGCATTTAGTAACAAGTGCACCATGGCTATTTGCTATCGCATTATTCATTCTATCTATTTTACTGTACAGCCAAGCAGCAACAGTTCGTGCCTTAATGCCACTTGGACTATCTCTTGGTATTCCACCAGCGCTACTGATTGCGATGTTCCCTGCAGTAAATGGATACTTCTTCATTCCAAACTATGGGACAATCGTTGCTGCCATTAACTTTGACCGCACTGGTACAACAGGTATTGGTAAATACGTATTAAATCATAGTTTTATGATTCCGGGCCTAATTGCAACATTTACTTCTATCGGAATTGGAATGCTCTTAATTTCAATTATGTTTTAAAGAAAAAGCACAAACCTTTATTTAAAAAGGTTTGTGCTTTTTTAATCAAATATTTGTTTAAATTTTGGGCAGTCTATTTCTTCATGTAGCACTTAAAATACTACACTTCCTTCCCTACAAACTTCTCTTTACTTCTTCAACTAATTTTCTCGTACTTTCATACGCAGATTCCGCTAAACTAATTGCTGAAATAACTGAAACACCGTCCGCACCCGCCTCTATAACTGCCGCTGTATTTTCAATTGTAATCCCACCAATACCAACGATTGGCACTGTAATTCCTTGTTCTCTAAAATAAGCTAATCCTTTCGTTCCTTGAACCGCTTTCGTATCTTTTTTCGTACTCGTTGGGAAAATAGGACCAACACCTAAATAATCCGCTCCATTTTCGATTGCAAAACGTGCTTCTTCAATTGTATGAGCAGATACGCCGATAATTTTATCTCCCATTTTTTCACGAACAGATGTAATTCCTTCATCATCTTGTCCAACATGAACACCATCTGCATCTAATTCAATGGCTAATTCTACATCATCATTTACAATGAAAGGAACACTATATTCCTTACAAAGCGTCTGCAATTCTTTTGCAAAGCGCACTCTATCTTCTCCGATTAAAGAACCTTCCCCCTTCTCGCGAAACTGAAAAAGTGTCACTCCACCATCTAACGCTTCTTTCAATACAGCTAAAGGATCCCTCGTGCAGTTATTACTTCCCATAATAAAATACACTTGCAATAGCTTAGACATTTTATCTATTTCAATGCGTGCCATTTCTTTCACTCCCTCTTACTCTAACTCCACAATCTTCCCATACTTCTCAATATCACCTGAAGTTGTATTCGCTAATTGATTTAAAAATTCAATTTGGAAACTACCAGGCCCTTTTTCTACCGCCTTAGCAGCTGCCAGTTCCGAAGCTACACCATAAAACGTTAATGCGGCTACTGCTGCTTTTACATAATCTTTTTCCACTGCTACAAATGCTCCTATTACAGAAGTTAGTAAACAACCTGTTCCCGTAACTTTCGTTAAAATAGGGTGACCATTTCGAATAACAATAGTTCTCTCTCCATCTGTAACAACATCTTCTTTTCCAGTAATGACCGCAACTGTATTTAGTTCATCTGCTGCCTGCCTTGCAATACTTACAACATTGCCATTTCCAGTACCAGCGTCTACCCCTTTAATTTCCCATTTCTCATTAATAACATTTGCTATTTCAGCCGCATTTCCGCGGATAATTGCTAAATCTATTTCGGCTGGAATATGTCTCGCAACTTCTGTTCGATACGAAGTTGCTCCTGCACCAACTGGGTCAAATAGTACTGGCACATTGTTCGCATTTGCTGATTTACCCGCGAGTAACATCGCTTCTACTTCTTCAGGACGAAGTGTCCCCATATTTAATACTAACGCTCCAGCAATGCTAGCCATTTCTGCTACTTCTTCTTTTGCATACGCCATTACAGGCGATGCTCCAAGTGCCAACAAACCGTTAGCACTAAAATTTGTTACAACAACATTTGTAATATTATGAACGAGCGGATTAGATTCTCTCACCAAATCCACTACTTTACTAATTTCTTTCATATTCATCCTTTTCATCTCCTAACTATAATGATGGGAGATACACAAAAAGACACTTTGCGCGTACGCAAAGTGCCTGAACATGTGCTTTTACACTCTCCCTACGCTGGCATTATCCAACAGGTTCAAATGGTCAATGACGGACTAGTCATACTCTCAGTTTGCATCCACAAACTCCCATGTGCTTATTATTCATCTACTTCAAAGTCTACTCTTATTCTACTAAAATAACAAGTTCTTTACTTTTCTATTTAATATAGAAGCAACTGATAAAGTGAAACTTTAATCAGTGATTTTTTTCATCCCCCATTGATTATCGGCCCTCACCAATCGGGCTTTTACGGGCAGTTGTTCCCCCCTAACTTATTTGCTTTCGTTGAATTTTGAGGTGGGGATCTTACTGCCCGTTAATGCGGGATAAAGTGAAACTTTAATTAGTTGGGATTTTGTTCACTCCATTAAAAACAGCTCAAATATAGAGCGAAACTGAATCTCAAGAAGATGTATGCTATATTTAACTTATGGAAATTTGAAAGGATGTTTTTAATATGTCGAAAAGCGTTGTAATCGCTGAAAAACCTTCTGTTGCACGAGATATTGCTCGTGTACTTAAGTGCGATAAAAAAGGAAATGGCTACCTTGAAGGTAGTAAATATATTGTAACTTGGACTTTAGGTCATCTCGTTACATTAGCAGATCCAGAAAGTTATGATGTGAAATATAAAAAGTGGAATTTAGAAGATTTACCGATGCTACCTGAGCGTTTGAAATTAACGGTTATTAAACAAACTGGTAAACAATTTAATGCTGTAAAAAGTCAGCTACTTAGAAAAGATGTAAATGAAATTATTGTAGCAACAGACGCTGGACGTGAAGGGGAATTAGTCGCACGCTGGATTATCGATAAAGTTAAGCTAAATAAACCAATCAAACGTTTATGGATTTCTTCTGTAACCGATAAAGCAATTAAAGATGGTTTTGCAAATTTAAAACCAGGTAAAGCCTATGACAATTTATACGCTTCAGCAGTTGCACGTTCAGAAGCTGACTGGTATATCGGTCTTAATGCAACTCGTGCTTTAACAACTCGCTTTAATGCCCAGTTAAATTGCGGCCGTGTACAAACCCCTACTGTTGCTATGATTGCTAGTCGTGAGGATGAAATAAAGAACTTCAAAGCTCAAACTTACTACGGCATCGAAGCTCAAACAATGGAGAAGCTCAAACTCACTTGGCAAGATGCAAATGGCAATAGCCGTAGTTTTAATAAAGAAAAAATCGATGGTATTGTAAAAAGTTTAGATAAACAAAATGCTACTGTTGTGGAAATTGATAAGAAACAGAAGAAGTCATTCTCTCCTGGTCTTTACGATTTAACTGAATTGCAACGTGATGCAAATAAAAAGTTCGGTTACTCTGCTAAAGAAACATTAAATATTATGCAAAAATTGTATGAACAGCATAAAGTACTAACGTACCCTCGTACAGATTCACGCTACATTTCATCTGATATCGTTGGAACACTTCCAGAACGTCTAAAAGCATGTGGTGTTGGAGAATACCGTCCCTTCGCACATAAAGTATTACAAAAGCCTATCAAACCTAACAAATCATTTGTTGATGATAGTAAAGTAAGCGATCATCATGCGATTATTCCAACAGAAGGATACGTTAACTTCGCAGCATTCACAGATAAAGAACGCAAAATTTATGATTTAGTTGTAAAACGTTTCTTAGCTGTTTTATTCCCAGCATTCGAATACGAACAACTAACGTTACGCACAAAGGTCGGCAATGAAACATTCATTGCACGCGGAAAAACGATTTTACATGCTGGTTGGAAGGAAGTATACGAAAATCGATTTGAAGACGATGATGTAACTGATGACGTAAAAGAGCAAATTCTACCTCACATTGAAAAGGGCGATACATTAACTGTAAAGTTACTTATGCAAACATCAGGTCAAACGAAAGCACCTGCACGCTTTAATGAAGCAACTTTACTTTCAGCAATGGAGAATCCTACAAAATATATGGATACGCAAAATAAACAACTTGCTGATACGTTAAAATCAACTGGTGGATTAGGTACTGTAGCGACACGTGCAGATATTATCGACAAACTTTTCAATTCTTTCTTAATTGAAAAACGTGGTAAAGATATTCACATTACATCAAAAGGTCGTCAATTACTTGATTTAGTACCAGAAGAATTAAAATCACCTACACTAACTGGTGAGTGGGAACAAAAACTTGAAGCAATTGCAAAAGGAAAATTAAAGAAAGAAGTATTCATTTCGGAAATGAAGAACTATACGAAAGAAATTGTTTCTGAAATTAAATCGAGTGATAAGAAATATAAACATGACAACATTTCAACGAAGTCTTGTCCAGATTGCGGTAAACCAATGCTAGAAGTAAATGGAAAAAAGGGAAAAATGCTCGTATGCCAAGACCGTGAATGTGGTCATCGTAAAAATGTATCTCGTACAACAAATGCTCGCTGTCCGCAATGTAAAAAGAAACTAGAATTACGTGGTGAGGGTGCAGGCCAAATTTTCGCATGTAAATGTGGCTATCGCGAGAAATTATCAACATTCCAAGAGCGACGTAAAAAAGAATCTGGAAACAAAGCCGATAAACGCGACGTTCAAAAATATATGAAACAACAGAAAAAAGAAGAAGAACCATTAAATAACCCATTCGCGGAAGCATTAAAAAAATTAAAATTTGATTAAACAAAAAGGTTCCTACCTCTATCGGTAGGAACCTTTTATTTTAGTGAATGATTTTACTTCCTTTTGCATTCTCAACAAATTTTTCACTTGATTTGTTAATTGGTGTTTTCAGTAATAACGCAGCAACAATCATAACTACTACGAAAACACTTAACACAAGTAAATCCCTTATTACGATATCCCAAAGCATTCCGCCTACCGTTTCACGAATTGCACTAATTGCGTATGTGAACGGTAAGAACGGATAAATCGCTTGGAAGAATTTCGGTGTCATTTGAATTGGGAATGTTCCGCCCGACCCCGCTACTTGTAGTACAAGTAAAATGATCGCCATCGATTTCCCAACGTTTCCGAAAATAGAAACGAGTGAGTATACGATACAAACGAAGACTCCACCAATAAATAAACTAAATAATACAAACCAGAACTTATCGACTACGTACGTACCGAGTAAGAATATATCTCCCATCGATACGATAAACGCTTGTGAAAGACCTATAGTTAAGAATGTTAATAAACGTCCGAAGTAAATTTCATGGCTCTTATAATTCGCGCCCTCTTCGTGTACTTCTACCGTTAATAATGAAACCATTAATAATGCGCCTACCCATAATGCAAGCACTGTATAGAATGGTGACATCGCTGAACCGTAGTTCGGCATCGCAAATAATTTATTTTCTTTTAAATTTACTGGATTCGCAAAGTAATCACTTTGCTTTTCAACATCATTTTTCAATAAGCGTATAATGTCTTTTAAATCCTCTTCAGATTCAAAATCACGAATTTTATCTGCTAATTCTTTAATCTTTTTCTCAGTAGCTGGCATTTCAGCTTTAATGTCTGCTAATTTCTTTTTACCATCTACTAAACCTTTTGATGAATCTTCTAGTAATTTTTTAACGTCTGGAAGCTTTTTGTCTGCCTCTTTTAAAATTTGAGATGTGTTTTTAGACATCTCTTTTGTGCGAGCAATTGCTGCATTGAAATTTGGAGTGATTTCTGAGTCATATTTAGCTAAAATGTCACCAATTTGGCCCGAAACACTTTTAGACACTTGATTAATACTTTCAATAACATCAGCTGCTGGTTTTTGACCTTTATTAATAGCGTCAATTCCTTTATCAGTTAAATCCATTCCTTTTTGCAAACCATCTTTTGCTTTATTTAACTTAGAAATTGTACCATTAAGGTTTTTATCACTATTCACATCAGCTAACACTTTATTTGTACTTTCCAGAACTGGAATCATGTCATTAACTAAATTCCAACTTGCTTTGAACTGCCCATTCAAATCATTTAAGGCTACTTTTGTAGAATCTAATCCGTTAACCCCTTTGTTACTTAAGTCTTCTCTTGCTTTTTCAAGCTCTGTTTTTAATCTGCTGTAATCATTTACAGCTTTATCATATTTCTCTCTACCATTGTCTAATATCTCATTAGCCTTATTTATATCTTGATTTAAATTGCCTCTAAGCTGCTGTGCATTTTCTTGCGCATTTTCAGCCTTACTTTTCAGTTGCTCAGCTGTACTTACTGCTTTTTCAAAATCAGCTACAAACGTTGCATTATAATCCTTTTCAGCTTGATTTACTAAATTATTTACTGCATCTAATTTTTGATTTACAGCATCTCGCACATCTTGTTTAACTTCTTGTCCGGAACTAATTAAATCTCCTACATGCTTAACCCTATTGTTAGCATCCACCATAGAATTTTTAAGCACCGTTAAACTTTCCACTCTGTTTCCAAAGAACTGTTTACCGAATTCCGTGGAAGCTGATTCCTTGAAAGCTGTAAAGAAATCAATCAAATATGAAACACTATCGATACGCTCTTGGAGGAGCTTTGAAGCATCCTGCACATTTTTCTGTGCTACAGCTGGATCCACGCCTTTATTTTGAAGGCCATCCATAACACTCTTTACATATGCCGTTCCAACACGAGTAGAATTGAAAACAGTGTTTACAGTTTGATCAATATTTTTAGCAATATTTTTATACCCTTCACCATTCACTTGTGGTAATGCTGGAATCTCTGGTATTTGTGGAATAGTTATATTAGGTAAGACTGGTAATTTAGCTGGATCTGGCAATGTCAGATTAAAGTCAAATGCCGGATTTTTTAAGTAATCCGTAATTTTCGCTGCAGCATCCAATCCCTGCTGCATTACTGTTAAATTATTTTTAATAGTTCCCGGAGCGCGATTCAATGTTTCATCATTTCTCGCAAAGAATTTATCTAAATTCCCTAACGCTTCTTGCCCATCATTCATAATACTCTCTACAACTGGCAACTCTTTTTGCGCTACTTTCACAACATCTTCTGCTCGAGTTGCATCATCTAACGCCTTATCCATAAGTGTATTCATTTCTGGGAACTGCGCTTCTAGCTTAAAGACAAGATCTTTTACTTTTTCGATACTTGGTAAGTTTGTTTCTAAATCGATTCCAAGGTCATTGAAAATTTTAAAAATCTCACCGTTTGCTGTTTTTACAAAGTTTTTACTAATTTCTTCTGTAATACCTGATGCACCTTTTGCTGTAATCTTCGGTGCGATCGCGTTTACTTTTTCATTCACATAGTAATCCAGTTCTGGTTTTTTCGGATTTTCATCCAGAACAGTTGCGATTTTTTCAGAGAAGTCTTTTGGAATCGTAATACTTGCATAATAATCCCCACGCTCAACTCCGTAAATTGCTTGTTTTTCATCTACAAATTTCCAGCCAAGATTTTTGTTTTTCTTAAGGGAGTCTACAATCTCTTTCCCGATATTAATATCTTTCCCTCTTAAATTAGAACCTGCATCTTGGTTAGAAACTGCAATGGGAACCTCTTTTGTATTTCCATATGGATCCCAAGAAGCTTTAATGTTAAACCATGCATATAACGATGGTAAAATCATTAATCCTAAAACAATAACAATTGCAGCCCAATGTTTGGCTACATTCCGTAAATCTGTCTTATAAATACGCCAAATTTGTTTCATAGAAGTTATCACCTAATTATATATTTTTCCTTCTTTAGAAAATGATACATGCATTTTGCAATTATATCACTTTCTACATCGTGTATTAACCAAAAACGTACTATTTTTTCCCATTAACTTTCACTTACTTCATTATATAACGAAGTGAGTCAAAGTATGAATACAAAATGACCAAATCGGTTTTACATTCAATAATAACAAATATATATGAAATGTCATAAAAAATACAAGTATTTTCTCTTGGAAATACTTGTATTCCTAAAAAAAATCCTCACAGCTTTTATTCTCTGTGAGGATTTCTTCTATTATATATCCAATTGAACCTCTACACCGAAATGATCTGAAATTACATTTCTGTTTGTACCATTAAAAATAACTTTTGAAGAATGAACTTTTTTACTTTGGTTACACAATATTAGATCGATTCGCAAATTATGTTTATTTTCATCCCAACCAGCAATCTCACCTTGGACAGTCGTTCCTTCATCCTTCTCTATTGCTAATTCATATGTGTCATACAACCCTTTTTGCATCATATACTCATAACCTTCGCCTTCCAACCGAGCATTGTTATTAAAATCCCCCATTAAGAAGGCGAGCTTATTGCTATCTACACGCTCCATCAAACGATCGACTTGACCTTCGAATGACTCTTCTTCATCATTCCACCAACCGAGATGGCAAGAGTAAAACGTTATATCCTTACCATTATAAGCAATTGTTGCACTTACAATTTTACGCGTTTTCCAATACGTTGTATCCTCGTTCTCTGAAATGAAGAACGTATCTTCTTTTATAATATTATGCTTCGTTATAATCGCTAATCCTTCTTCATACACGTCATAACCAATATGAGAGAAATCCCAAGTAATATTGTAATCTTTTACATGTAGCGCTTTTAACTCTTCTAATAGTAAAAGTCCAAAATTATCTTCTTTCTTGTTACCGCATACATTTTCAGCTTGTATGGACTGACTTACTTCTTGCAATGCGATGACATCGTACTCTTCTTCTTGAATTACTTTAGCAAGGTATTGTATCTTTTCTATTTGATTCTCTTCTTGCCAAGAATGACAGTTTAAAGTTAGCAATTTCATATTATTACGCACCTAACATATCTTGAATGTCTGACTTTAATACGTCAGCTTTCGGACCATATACCGCTTGTACACCTTTATCTTTTACAATAAGCCCTAAAGCACCATTTTGTTTCCACTGTGCTTCTGATGCAACAACATCTAAATCTTTTACTGTTACACGTAAGCGTGTCATACAAGCATCTACGTCAGCAATATTTTCTTTTCCACCTAATAAATCGATAACTTTTGTTGCTAATGAAACGCCTTGTACATTTCCTGTTCCTTCTGATGCCTCATCTTCATTATCAATATAGTTACCTGCACGCCCTGGTGTTGGTAAATTGAATTTTTTAATTAAGAAATTAAATAGTGTAAAGTTAAGACCGAAGAACACTAATGAAACAATAACAAAGTTGATTAAGTCTCTTGTTAAACCTGCGTTAACCATCATTGGTGTACGAGTAATTAACTCAATAAATCCAAATGCATGAACACGTAAGTTAATTAAATCAGCTAGCGCGAATGCAAGTCCTGTTGTAATAGCATATACAACATATAATACTGGAGCAATAAACATGAACATGAATTCAATTGGTTCTGTTACACCTGTTAAGAATACTGCTAATGCTGCTGATAAAAACATTGGTTTATATTTTGCACGCTTTTCTTTATCCACGTTACGGAACATCGCAAATGCAATCCCCATTAACGCTGCTGTTGAGCCGATAACTTGTCCAGCTTTGAAACGAGCTGGTACAACGTTATTTAATAAATCGTTATATGCCTTCGTATCTCCATTTGCTAGTAAATTATTCAAATCTGTAATCCATGCAAGCCATAATGGATCTTGTCCTGCTACAACTTGTCCAACTTTTGAACCAGTTAACATCGTATATGTTCCGCCTAGCTCTGTATAGTTCATCGGAATCGTTAACATATGGTGTAAACCAAATGGTAATAATAAACGCTCTAACGTTCCATATACAAACGGTGCAACAACTGGTGCGCTATCTTTTGAAGCTGCAATCCAGCGACCAAATTCATTTAACCCACTTTGGATGAATGGCCATAGAAGTGATAATACAATCGCAGTAACTGTAGACCAAAGAATTACAACGAATGGCACAAATCGTTTTCCATTAAAGAATGCTAATGCCTGTGGCAGTTTATTATAGTTATAATATTTGTTATATAAAGTAGCTCCTAAGAAACCTGTGATGATCCCTACGAACACTCCCATGTTTAATGCAGGTGCACCAAGTACAGAAGTAAAGTAATCTTTTACAATTAAATCTCCCGCTATTACTGAAGAAACTTTCGCTTTTGAATCCGCTAACATTTCAGCGTTTACGCCAAATATAGCTCCTGTAATTCGGTTTGTTAAGACGAATGCTAATAGCGCTGCAAATGCACCACCCGCGCGATCTTTCGCCCAAGATCCCCCAATTGCTACTGCGAATAAGATGTGTAGATTTGTAATGATTGCCCAACCGATGTCTTCCATTACGCGAGCGATTGTATGAACTGCGTTAACATCCCCAGCAGACATACCAATTAACTTACCGATGGAAATCATTAAACCAGCTGCTGGCATTACGGCTACAACAACTAATAAAGCTTTCCCGAACTTTTGCCAAAAATCAAAAGACGTAATTTTCATCTGTTCTTCCTCCCCTTTATTTATAACAACATAATGATTTAAATTATAATTTCTGTTCCCTTTATGAAAACGATTCCTTATATTACTTTATTTTTATCTTTACGCAACCGTTTTCATAAATCTATTTTAATAAAAGCGTTTTCACTTTGCAATAGAAATTTATTTTTTTTCATAAAAAAAGATGCTCAAAGAGCATCCTTTTTTATTATGAAATGCGATAAACCCTTGTTTCATAAGGTTTTAAAGCAATTGTTGTTACTTCTTCATGTTCCGCAACTTCATAGTTATTTAAAAGCAAACGTTTGCGTTCTAGTGCGAATGAACCCTCATTATACACAGCTTCCTCTTTTGAGATATTACTAATTACAATGACTTTTTCATCCTGTAACGTACGTGTATATGCATAAATTTGTGGATCGTCTTCTAAAAGTAAATCGTACGTACCATAGTTCAGTACATCGTGCTCTTTTTTCAGGGCAATCATTTTCTTATAGAAATTGAAAATAGACTTTTGTTCATTTTTTTGCTTTTCAACATTAATTTCTTTGTAATTTGGATTCATGCTAAACCAAGGTGTACTTGTTGTGAAACCAGCATTCATCTCATCATTCCACTGCATAGGTGTACGTGAATTATCGCGGCAAGAAGCCCATATAATCTCCATCATATCTTGATGTGGTACGCCCTCTGCAATTTTCTCGCGGTATAAATTTTTAATTGCTACATCATCGTAATCTTCAATATTTGGTAACTGAACATTTGTCATACCAATTTCTTGTCCTTGATAAATAAACGGTGTACCGTGCATAAAGAAATACATCGCTCCTAGAGCTGTTGCACTTTCACGCCAATATTGTTTATCATCTCCCCATGTTGAAACGATACGTGGCTTATCGTGATTCTCAATATATAAAGCATTCCATCCTTTATTTTCTAATCCTTTTTGCCATTTCGTTAATACTTTTTTCAATCCTACAACATCAAGGTCTTTCTTCTTCTCTGCATCCCATAAACTTAAATGTTCAAACTGGAATACCATATTGAACTTACCTTGCTCTTCTCCAACCCATAGCTCAGCATCTTCAATCTTAACGCCATTTGCTTCACCAACAGTCATAATATCGTACTTAGAGAATGTATTTTCTTTTAGCTCTTCTAATAAAGGTTGAATACCTTTCACATTCATATGTTTATCAAAAGATGGCACATATTTTAACTCTTTTGGATTTGGCATATCCTTGAGGCCTTCTTCTTTTTTAATATGACTAATCGCATCAACGCGGAAACCATCAATACCTTTATCAAGCCACCAATTAACTGTATCGTATAATACTTCGCGAACTTCTTTATTCTCCCAGTTTAAATCTGGTTGTTTACGCGAGAATAAGTGTAAATAATATTGTCCTGTTACTTCATCATATTCCCATGCCGAACCATTAAAAATACTTTCCCAGTTGTTTGGTTCCGCACCATCTTTACCATCATGCCAAATATACCAATCACGCTTCGGATTGTCTTTAGATGAACGAGACTCAATAAACCATGGATGTTCATCACTTGTATGATTAATAACTAAATCAATAATAAGCTTCATATCACGCTTATGAACTTCATCTAGTAAAGCATCAAAGTCTTCCATCGTACCAAACTCATCCATGATATCTTGATAATCACTAATGTCATAACCATTATCATCATTAGGTGACTTATACATTGGGCAAATCCAAATTACATCTATACCTAAATCTTTTAAATAATCCAGTTTCGCAATAATACCTTGTAAATCTCCAATACCATCTCCATTTGAATCCATAAAGCTACGTGGATAAATTTGATAAGCAACCGCTTCTTTCCACCATGTCTTATTCATAGTCATTCTCTCCTTTTGCATCCCATCGGAATTTTTATGCAAACGTTTTCGTAACACTATCATAACAAAATATGAACAGTTTGCAACTGTTTTCATTGAACTCTATGTAGATTCTTTATTCTTATGCTTTATTTATTTCTCACAAAGGTAAATCTCATTCTTCACCTCTTCTTGAAACTGGTAGCCCCTCTCTCTTTATAGAAGAAGTTCCTTATATAAAGGCTGTTGAATTTTTTAATGGCGGTAACATCCCTGAAAATTTCAAGCGCTCTGGTTCCTATGTCTATAAACCTATTCCCCTTAAAGGCATTCAAATCATGCAATACTTTCTTTCTCATGCACCAAATAAAGATGCTAGTATTTGGCATCAATCGCCCATAGGTGCTGTTGAAAATATTTCGCCGAATGAAACGGCTTATTTTCATCGTAAAGCAATTATTGCTCAAGAATACATTACCTCTTGGAAATGCGATGATGAAGAAAATCGAAATATACGCTGGGTTAAAGGTTTACGAGAAAACTTAGATCCTTATACATTAGGTGACTATGTGAACTGGCCCGATATCGACATTAAAAATTGGCAAACTAGTTATTATGGCTCTAACTTTCACAGATTACGTAAAGTAAAAATCATGTATGATCCTTGTGATGTTTTTCATTTCCAACAAAGTATCCCTCCTTTTCATACTTGAAAAAAGGGGATAACATAAAAAAATCACCCAATATACCGTTACCTCGCAGTATGTTGGATGATTCAAGTTGATTTTCTATATCGTTTCAAATTCTTGCTCCTACTCATAAACTTTTACTTACAGATTAATTGTATTTCGTATCATTTTCATGCAATGAATGTAATTTAATATTTGGTACTTTATCTTTTTCAATACCTCTATTATAAGAAACAGGAACTTGAAATTCGAATTGCTTTGTCTCATGTTTTTGTAAATAGACTGGTTTCGGTACTGGATAGCTTTTTGAATTCTCGTTTGCATTATCATATAAAACAACTTTTAATGCTTGTGAATGATTACGATAATTTTTTAAAGTAACAATGCACTTCGGTTGGATATTCTCTCCATTTTTCTCCATTCTACACTGGCTATCATCTTTTTTATATTCTATCGCTTCTACGCCTGTTTTTCCTGCATAGTACCATGTTTTATTCAATGTCTGGAGGATGTTATTTAAAATAAACGGCATCATTAAAATTAAAATTAAAATACTAATGCCTACTACTTTTATCTTATTCGTTTTTCTAAATGTACTAGACTCCTTTTTTCCTAGCCATTTTAAAAATAATATAAATGCAATTACATGTAGTATGAAAGAAACAATCAATATATTTGAGACTTTATAATCCATATAGACATACGTATGTATCGGAACCTTATAGACATTGAATAATTTTTCCCCAATTAATTCATTATCATTTGGAATTTTTAATAATAACAAAACCCCTATACTGTAACAAATAGCTACTAATCGATCATACTCAATACGAATCATTCTTTCTCCCCTTCACTTTGTATTTTATTATCGATTTTAGCTATTATTACCATACTATACAATCTTTTTATAGAGGATAACGTAAAAAAGTTCCTTATAAATATATAAAGAACCTTATTAATATACACTATGAATTAAAAAATCAATATACAATTTTCACATTGAAATTTCTTCAAAATATGTTGGATCATGTATTGTAATTTTTTTATCTAAAATTGTAACAATGCTATCATTTTTTAATTGTTTTAATACGCTGCTAACTGTCTCTCGAGATGTTCCAGATATTTTGGATATTTCAATTGTTGTAAGTGGACATGAAATTACAATCTTTTCCCCACTCTGTTCTCCTAAATCCTGCATTAAATAATTTAACGTTTGGATAACACGATCTTGTGCATTAGGAATTGTAATATTTTGCACTCGATTTTCGTTCAATTTTAATATAGATGATAATTGCTGAACAACGTACATCAATTGCGTTCTGCTGGATTTTACCATATCTTCAAAGATTACCGTTGGAATATAATATACCTCCACATCCGTCATTGCTTCTGCTGTATAGTTATATCCTCTGTCTGTAAACATGCCACCATAAGGAAAAATAGAATATCGCTTTACATAGTCATCGTATAATAAGTTCCCATTTTGATTAACCCGCTCTAACTTTACAAAACCATCTAACATGAAGTAGATTCTTTCTCTTGAATCTCCTTCTAAAAATAAAAATTGACCTTTTTTATAAGTTCGCCAATAAACAAACTCTGTTAAGCCTTTCAATTTTTTTTCTGTTAAATGAGCAAATAATTCGAACTGCTTTAAGTCCTTAACTACGTTCCGTCTATTCATAAAATTCCCTCTCTCTTGCTGTATGTTGGAGCGAAAAATCAAGAAAGCGTATTCAATTTGAATTTTATCATAATTAACTTACATATTCAGATTTCATCATGAAAACTTTATGAACAATAAGTACAAAAAATATTAATAAATAAAAAGAATGAAGTTACTAACTCCATTCTTTTTTACTACTAAGTAGCGTACATAAGAATTTAAACATATATGCATACATTCTGTTTTGAAATAATAGTACCAGCTTTTTCTTCTAGTGCTTCATATACTTTTTCTAAAGACGTAATAATTGTTTTTCTTTTTGGATTTTTATTAACAAAATTAATAGCAGCTTCAATTTTTGGAAGCATGCTTCCCGCAGCGAATTGTTGTTCTTCAATATATTCTTCTAATTGATTCACTGTGACATGCTCTAATTTTTTTTGATTCGGTTGATTATAATTTACATACACATGATCAACTGCAGTTAAAATAACGAGCGTATCGGCATCTACTAATTCTGCTAATTTCTGTGCAGCGAAATCTTTATCGATAACTGCTTCAGTTCCTTTTAGCCCTTCTTCGGAATCAATTACTGGAATTCCACCTCCGCCAACAGCTATCACTATATTTCCATCTTCGACCAAAGAATTAATCACTTTATGTTCATGAATACTTACAGGCTTCGGTGATGGAACAACGCGTCTCCACCCTCTACCAGCATCTTCTTTAAACACTGCTTTTGTTTCATCCATTAATCTTCTGGCCTCTTCTTCTGTATAAAAAGGACCGATTGGTTTAGTTGGATTTTTAAATGCCTCATCTTTTTTATCCACAACAACGCGTGTTATAACCGTTGCTACGTCTTTTTTTATATTCCGTTTTTTCAATGCCTTTTCAATCGCATTTTCCATCCAATATCCAATCATTCCTTGGCTCATTGCCCCACAAGTATCTAATGGCATTGCAGGTGTCTTTTCCGTTTCTGCAGCTTTTTGCTGTAATAAAATATTCCCCACTTGTGGGCCATTTCCATGCGCAATTACTATATCCACATCATTTTCCATTATTTTCACAAGTTGTTCTGCCGTTTTTTCCAACGCTTCTTGCTGCGCTCCCGCAGTAGCTTCTCCAGACTGTATCGCATTTCCCCCTAGTGCAACTACAATTTTTCTTCGTGCCATATTCCAGCCCTCCAGTTGATTTCGCTTTCACAGCGCTTTATAAAGTAATACTGCCTGTAATTAA
Source organism: Bacillus sp. HMSC036E02 (assembly GCF_001836235.1). Lineage (NCBI taxonomy): Bacteria > Bacillati > Bacillota > Bacilli > Caryophanales > Bacillaceae > Bacillus > Bacillus sp. HMSC036E02. The sequence continues at coordinate 37,889 of NZ_KV827882.1, forward strand.
TCCATAAATCGCAAAGAATGCTAAAGCACCAATTGCTACGGATGATGCTAATTCCACTCGAGTAAATATTTGCTTCGAACTCTTTTGCTTTTGAACATTGTAAAAAATAAAAATACCTGGCGCATATAAAGTCATTGTTAATAATAAATACTCTAAACCAGCTGCATAAACTAGCCACACGCCATAAATACTTGCTATCAAGCCAATTATTATATTTTTATTTCGATCTGCTTCTTCAGACTTTAAGCTATGCTTCAGTTGATAAAACGCTGAAAAAGCATATGGGATTAAAATAGCTGAAGATGCTAAAGAGAATGCAAAGTTATACGCCTGATCAGAAACGACGAATGTTAACAAGAACATTTGTATTAAACCATTTGTTATCCATAATGAATTTACTGGAGCCTTATTTTTATTTTCTTTTGCGAACCATTTTGGAAATACTCCATCTTTAGCCGCTAAATATGGAATTTCAGAAGCGAGCAAAGTCCAACCTAACCAAGCACCTAATACAGAGATGACCAAACCTAAATTAATAAAGATAGCACCCCATTTTCCAACAACACTTTCAAATAAATAAGCCATAGCCGGATTTTTCAAACCTGCAATATCTGCTTGCTGCATAAGTCCAAGAGACAATAATGTGATTAAAATGTAAATGATGAGTGTACCAATTAAGCCAATAACGGTTGCTTTCCCTACATCACTTCTATTTTTTGCTCGACTGGATAAAACAACAGCCCCTTCTACCCCAATAAATACCCATAAAGTTACAAGCATTGTACTTTTAACTTGGCTGCCAACTGCTCCCCATGAAAAAGAACCAGTTTGCCCCCAAAATCCATCTAAGAACGTATCAATATGAAACGCGAAGATTCCTATGACAATAAATACAAATACAGGTACTAATTTTGCGATTGTAGTTACTAAATTCACAAGTGCTGCTGATTGAACTCCACGTAAAATTAACATGTGAACACACCATAATAATACGCTTGCACCAATAATGGACGCTACATTTTGCCCGCCTTCAAAGATTGGGAAGAAATATCCTAATGAAGAAAACAATAATGTACCGTAAGCTACATTTCCAAGCCAAGCAGATAGCCAGTATCCCCACGCACTATTAAACCCCATAAAATTACCAAATCCTGCTTTTGCATAGCTAAAAATACCACCATCTAAATCTGGCCGTTTTACAGTTAGATTTTGAAAAGATAATCCAAGTGCAATCATCCCAATTCCTGTTATAACCCAGCCAATAATAATGGCTCCAGCACCAGCACCTTTTGCCATATCACTCGCTAAATTAAAGGCTCCACCGCCAATCATAGACCCAACTACAAGAGCCGTTAGTGTAAACAACCCTAATTTCTTATCTTCACCCATTCCACTCACCTCTCTTAAATTGCAATAACAATACAAAAGCAATAGTGAATGATAGTGTCTAAAGGAGGAGAAAGAAGAAAGGAAGACTCCCTTTCTTCTTTACTCCATGTTTCCTAAAGTAGCTGCCATAACCGCTTTAATTGTATGCATTCTATTTTCAGCTTGATCAAATACTTTTGAATGTTTACTGCGGAATACTTCGTCAGTTACCTCCATTTCTTTCAACCCATATTTCTCATAAACTTCTTCGCCATACATCGTTTCAACATCATGAAATGCAGGTAAACAATGTAAGAAAATCACGTTTTCATTCCCTGTTGCTTTAATCATTTTCATATTTACTTGATAAGGTTTCAATAACTCGACACGTTCAGCAAATTTTTCTTCTTCCCCCATAGACACCCATACATCTGTATAAATTACATCTGCATTCGCAACAGCTTCTTCCACATTACTTGTTATCATTACCTGTTCATTATATTTTTTTGCTAAATCAATTACTTCTTGTGCAGGCCATAAAGATTCCGGTGTACAAATACGTACATCCATTCCAACGATTGCTCCACCAACTAGTAAGCTATTAGCAACATTATTTCGTCCATCGCCAACGTAAACGAGCTTCACATTTTTCAATTTCCCTATATGTTCTCTAATTGTTAATAAATCTGCTAGTGTTTGTGTTGGATGCCACATATCTGTTAATCCATTCCAAACCGGCACACCAGAATTTTGTGCTAAAGATTCTACGGTTTCATGATTAAATCCACGAAACTCAATTCCGTCAAACATACGCCCTAACACTTTTGCTGTATCCTCTACAGATTCTTTTTTCCCAAGTTGAATATCACCTTTCCCTAAATATTCAGGATTTGCTCCTAAATCTGTACATGCTACTGTAAATGCACAACGTGTACGAGTAGAAGTTTTTTCAAATAAGAGCGCTACATTTTTACCTTCTAAATAATGATGCGGAATACCATTTTTCTTTTTCTCTTTTAATTCTGCTGCCAAATCTAGAAAATATAATAATTCTTCTTGTGTAAAATCTTTTTCTGCTAGAAAGCTTCTTCCTTTTAAATTTGGTCTAGTCATTAACATAATTCATCCCTACTTTCTCCGTTATTTATACTAAATATCTTTACGAACAATTGGCATACTCATGCAACGTGGACCCCCACGACCACGAGATAATTCCGAACTTAGCACCTCAATCACTTCTATACCGTGTTCCCGTAATAACGTATTAGATACATAGTTGCGATCATATGTAACAACTACACCTGGCGCGATTGCTAATGTGTTCGAGCCATCATTCCATTGTTCACGAGCAGAAGCAATTACATCTCCTCCTCCACATGGAATAAGAACTAATTCACTTAAGCCTAATACCTCTTTTAATGCTTCCATTAAAGAAGTACGATGTGTAATTTTAAGAGTTTCCTCATCTGATCCTTTTTCTAAAATATAAATATTCATATTCCCTTTTGGCCCTTGAATGGCTGGGTGAATTGTAAACTTGTCATAATCAACCATTGTAAATACTGTATCTAAATGCATAAATGCTCGACATTTTGGAATTTCTATTGCTAACACTTTCTTAATTTTATTTTGTCGGCTAAAGAGATTTTTAGCTAAACGTTCAATTGCTTTAGCTGAAGTACGAGCAGATACTCCAATCGCAATTGTTTCTTCATTTAAAATTAGCTCGTCGCCACCTTCAATTGGAAATTTATAATCACGATCTAACCAGATTGGTACATTATGTTTTGCAAATCTTGGATGATATTTAATGATGTACTCCATGAATAATGATTCACGTCTACGCGCTGGTTCTCTCATCTTATTTATCGTTAAGCCATCGCCCACGCTAGCTGCTGGATCACGAGTAAAATATAAATTAGGCATTGGATCTAAGTAAAACGGATAGTGATCTTCCATTAATTCATATAAATGTGTCTTCTTACTTGTTTCAATTTCGTTTTTCCGTACACCGCCCATAATTTTTTGAATTAATTCTTCATTTGAAAAGGAAAGTAAATATTCTTTTAAAGTTTGATGTGCAACATTTACGTCGGCCTGCCCTTCTTTTAAAATACGATCAACAAATTCTTCTCGAAGTTTTTTATCTACTAACGCCTCAGCGGCTAGTTTTTCTAAATAAAGAACTTCAACACCCCGATTGCGTAACGTTTGTGCAAAATAATCATGCTCTTTTTGAATAATTGGTAAGTATGGAATATCGTCAAATAATAATTGCTGCAAATAATCTGGCGTCAAGTTTTCCACTTCTTTACCCGGCCGTTTTAATAAAACCGTTTGTAATTCCCCAATTTCTGAAGTAACATGTATCGGATGTTTCATTTGTTGTACCTCCTTTTAAATATGTTTGATGTCTTACAAGTACATAATAAATACTCTGCACTTTCATCTTTGTGAAAGCATCCACATTATCATTGTGAAATATTAAACAAGTTATTTTTTTAAAATCATACGAATATGTATTTTTATAACAAACTATCTCGCTTTCTCAATAAAAAATACATATATTACGCATATATGTTGAATATTTAACTTCCGTATTTAAACAAAAATCCTGTTTTTAATTTTATTAAAAACAGGATTTTTGCATCTAAATAATTAAATTTAATCTTTCTTCTATAATCTCCCTATCTGATTTCGACTGTGAAATTATAAGGCATGTATCATTTCCACATATACATCCTATTTTTTCTTTCCAATCTAACTCATCAAATAAAACACCAATAACATGTGCATTACCAGGTAATGTTTTAATAACCATTAATTGATCTACACAATCAATTTTTACAACAACTTCTCGTAATTTTTTCTTTAACTTTATATCAGTTTGTAAATGCTCTTCTGAGAAAACTTTATATATCATTAATCCTTCTTGAGAAGGTACCTTCGTTAAGTTTAACTCACGAATATCGCGAGAAATCGTAGCTTGTGTTACTAATACATCTTTTTTTGCTAACAATTCTACTAATCTTTCTTGCTTATCTATTTCATACTCCTTTACAAATTGTTTAATTAACCGTTGTCTTTTTTCTTTTTTCATAAAAGACACCCCTTTTAATATTATAGCTCGCTATAATTTTCATCCGAAAGGGGCAGAAAAGAATGTTGCGGAAACGTTCATAGTTTAACTGTAAATATTAAATCAAGCTAAATAAAAAAGAGAAGAACAGCATTCTGTTCTTCCTTTTACATTGAAAATCGTTCAATTGTTTGTTTCAAATCAGTTGCTTGCTTCTCTAAATCCTTTAATAATTGATCGATTACTATCATATTTTTAGACTGTTGTAGCGTCACACGCGCCACTTCTTGCGAACCAGCTGACGTTTCTTCAGCAATTGCTGCTACAGCTTTTGTTTGTGCTCCTGTTTGATGAATGTGGCTCACTTGTTCATTCATATAACTACTAATTTGCTGAGTTGCATCGGCTACTTCCATAACACTTGATGACATTTCTTTTAAAATTAATTCCGTAGCTTCCCCACGTTTCGCCTCTTCTTTAGCTATTTTCACTTGTTCTGTCATTTTCATTGCAACTTGTTGTACTTCATCTTGCATATTCCGTAATAACTGCGATATGTTTCTTGCAGAATGATCACTTTCATCAGCAAGTTTACGTACTTCTTCCGCAACAACCGCAAAGCCTCTTCCATGCTCTCCTGCGCGAGCTGCCTCAATAGAAGCATTTAGTGCTAATAAATTCGTTTGGCTAGCAATCGCACTCACAACAGACACAATATGTTCTACTTGTTTCATTCGTTCTTCTAACTTCTGTACATTTTGCATTGAATCTTCATTTTCTTTTGCCAATGTTTGAATACCTTGAATTAAAGACGTAAAGACACGAGTACTATGCCCTAAAGCTTCAACCATTTCTGAAGACAATGTATCAGACTGCTTCGCTTTTTCTTCTACTTCACTTGCAATAGAAGTCGTTGTATCAACAGCAGAAACAATTGCTTGAATTGATGCCGCTGATTGCTCAGCGCCTGAAGAAATTTCTGCAAGTGTCTCTGATACACCTTGCGCTTGTCTCGTTGCTTCACCTGTTTGTTTTCTAATCTGCTGTACTTGATTGTTTGTATACGAAAATGTTGTATCAATATTTTTTACCATGCCCCTTAAGTTTCCTAACATCATATTAAATGCAACACTTAAAGATTTAATTTCATCATCTGTCTTCGGTAATGGAACATCTTCACGAATATCACCCTCAGCTGCTTTTCTTGCCGCTTCCTCTAACTTGCGAAGCGGTTTAATTAAAAATACGGCTGCTCCATATGCTAAAATTCCAGACCATACTACCCCTAATAACATAACGATAATATTATATACAGTTTGACTTATATAACTTTGAAAATAATCGTATATCACGTAAATAAAAAAGATACTTGTTGAATATGTAATGAAAGCTAAAACTGTAGTGAATAGCATAAGTTGTGTACGTAATCCAAAAGAAAATGTTTTCCTTTCTTTTTCCATCTTCCCTTTCCCCCTTTTTATAAGCAATATAAATACTACCTATATATTATTATCCATATTTTCATTATAGAAGGATATAGAGATTTTAAAAAAATTATTTCTTTGAATATCAAATTGCACGAAAAAAATAAAGGATTCTGACAATTTATGACTAATAACAGAAATAAGGGGCAACATTTGTAAAATATATTTTTAACTGGGGGTTTTGTATGATTCAAGTTCGAAATCTAGTAAAATCATTCGGTTCACTTGATGTGTTAAAAGGAATTGATTTAGAAGTAAAAGAAAAAGAAGTTGTTGTTTTAATTGGTGCCAGTGGTTCTGGTAAAAGTACATTACTTCGCTGTCTTAACTTTTTAGAAATGTACGATGAAGGCGAAATTCACTTACAAGGTGAGCGAATTGATCCAAAGCATTCAAATTTAAATAAAGTCCGTGAAAATGTCGGTATGGTTTTTCAGCACTTTAACCTCTTTCCTCATATGACCTCACTAGAAAACATCATAGAAGCACCTATTCACGTAAAAAAATTAGAGAAAGCAAATGCAAAGGATATTGGAACTCAACTTCTCCAAAAAGTCGGCCTTCAAGATAAAGCAGATGTAACTCCTCATCTTCTTTCAGGTGGTCAAAAACAGCGCATTGCCATTGCACGAGCTCTTGCAATGAGCCCTAAGATTATGCTATTTGATGAGCCTACCTCAGCTTTAGACCCTGAACTTGTTGGAGAAGTATTGCAAGTTATGAAAGAACTTGCTGAAGAAGGGATGACAATGGTTATTGTTACTCATGAAATGAATTTCGCAAGAGATGTAGCTGATCGCGTCATCTTTATGGATGATGGAAAGATTGTAGAAGATGCTCCGCCAGCACAATTCTTTTCAGCTCCATCACATGAACGGGCAAAACAATTTTTACGCAACGTTTTATAATGTAACTTTTGTTTCGAACGAAAAAGAATACATTCATACGGTGCACAACTAATCATCCAAATAAAATATTTCAATAACATACTAAAAAACCATCCGTATGATCAATATATAGGAGGGGTTTTATGAAAAGAAAACTATTAACCATTGTTGCTAGCATTACACTATGTACATCTTTCATACTAGGAGCTTGTAGCAAAGAAAGCTCTACTACTTCAACAAATGGTGAAAAAGAATTTCGCTATGCGATGAGTGGATTATACAAACCTTTTAACTATAAAGAAAATGACGGCAAACTTGTCGGTTTTGATGTAGAAATCGGTGAAGCTCTTGCTAAAAAGATGAACATGAAGGCTACGCCAGTTACAAACCCATGGGAAACGCTGATTCAAGGTCTTCAAGCGAAGAAATATGATGTAATACTGGGTAGTATGGCAATTACAGAGGAGCGCTTAAAAGCTGTTAGTTTCTCAAATCCGTACTATCGCTCTGGCGCCCAAATTTTTGTAGCTAAAAAGAATAACGCTATCTCTTCTCCAGAAGATTTAAAAGGTAAGAAAATTGGTGTTGTAAAAGCTAGTACCTTTAAAAATCTTGTTGCAAAATATACAGATCAAATCACTGAATATGACAGCGATATTACTGCTCTTATGGATTTAGAGCCTGGGCGTGTTGACGCAGTAATTACGGATCAAATGGTTGGTCTACGTATGATAAAAGAAGGAAAATCAAATATAAAAGAAGCCGGAAAACCATTAAATCTTGATGAAATGGGAATTGCTATTCGCAAAGATGATAAAGAAATGGTTGAGAAAGTAAATAAAGCGTTAGATGAAATCATTAAAGATGGTACGTATGAAAAGATCAGTAAAAAATGGTTCGGGCGTAATATTCTCGGTGAAGAGGAAAAAACGAAGTAAGTTAGCCATTCAAAAGATTCATAAACAGTGCCCCACTGATTAAATGTTCATTTTATGTGGGGCATTTCATTCTCTACTAAAATCTATACAATATGAGGTGAAACGCATGTTTGAAATTTTTATCTCTACCTATCCCACACTCTTAAAAGCTACTATTGTCACATTACAATTAACATTAACCTCCCTAGTACTCGGTTCATTAATTGGATTATTATTTGCTTTCTTTCGGATCTCGAATAACAAAGTTTTAAATAGCATTGCTCATATCTATATTGCTATTATTCGTGGTACACCTTTAATCGTTCAAATCGCAATTCTCTATTTTGGCATTACATCTGTCATTGTTTTCTCCCCTTTTTGGGCAGGAGCAATCGCTTTAGCAATTCATAACGGTGCATATATTACGGAAATTTTCCGAGGATCCATTCAATCCGTCGACCGGGGACAATTGGAAGCCGCTCGCTCCTTAGGTATGCCTTACCCTTTAGCTATGCGCCGGATTATATTACCACAAGCATTTCGTCTGTCTCTTCCTCCTCTAGGAAACCAATTTATTATCGGATTAAAAGACTCTTCACTTGTCGCTTACGTAGGACTGTCCGAGTTATGGGGATCAGGTTTATCAATTGCAGCAGGTAACTTCCAACAATTAGATACTTACATAATCGTTGGTGTATACTATCTCGTACTTGTTCTTCTATTTACTTATTTTGTTAATCTCTTAGAAAAACGACTACAACGAAAAGAAACTAACTCCGTCCAATTCCATAAAAAGAACAAAAAGGAAGTTTCTTTATAAGAAAAAGCAAGCCTGAGATGGCTTGCTTTTTCATTGCAAAAATATATTAATTTTTACTGATTTACTTTTTTAATACTCTTTTCTTCCTCTATATGTTCCTCACGATATGAAATATTATGAGGATCTAGTCCATTTCCTAAAGAACCATAGAAATGCTCTCTATGCGGATCCACTAATTCACTTCCTTGATAATACACACGTGGTGTATTCCATAGCGCTGCCAAAGCTTTTGTCATCGGCATCTCATGATAGCGTTCCGGCCACATTTCTTTAATCTTCTCTTTTACTAACGGATAGTATTTAGAACTCATAGCAGGAAACAGATGATGTTCTGTATGATATGAGAAATTGAAATGTAAAACGTCTACCCAGCGCGGCACTGTTACTGACAAACAGTTTGCTAACGGATCATTTACTGGAACAATTGGATTTAAGCGGTGATTTGTTGCAATATATGCCATTACAATAAAGTTAGCAATTAACAACGGAATGACATATGCAAATAACCATTTTCCAGGTCCCATAATAAACAATAAACTAATCCAAACTGTCCAAGGCAAAAGAAGTTGAAGCCATACAGATTTTTGATTGGATGACTTGAACTCTTTTATAAAATGAAAGAACATTCGAGTCGAATGCAATGTAAATTGAATTGTTAGTGACAGAAAACTAAAGAATGAACGTACATGTAAAGGCATACGATATACCCAACTCAAAAACTTACTCTTCTTAAGTTTCTCAAGTGTCGGCCATGCATCCGGATCATTCTCTTCATGCTGTGTATGAACATGATGCGTTGCATTATGCCACTTTCTCCAAAGCTTTGGCCCTGTTGATAATGGCATAAATGCAATCGCGCCTAAGAAGTCACGAAGCCATGCCTTTCTTACAACAGTTCCATGTAAAATTTCATGCCCTAAAAATCCAAGTGAAGCAAAACATAATCCAAGAACAATCGCAATTCCTAGATTCGCCCACACATTCAATTCAAATACACCAATCGATATTAACCCCGCCAATGCCACAAGCAAATAAGCCAGTCCACCAAATAAACGAGTAGGCACTGGTTTAAATGCTTTTTTCGGCAAATGTGGTGATACACGTGCTGCATACCACCCAAACGTATGAAGCTCCTTCATCCTTTTGCTCCTTTCTTATGCCGCGCCTTGCGCAACTTACATATATCAATTCTTGCTTCCAGATTGATTTTACTAGATGATCCAAAAAGCATCTATTATAAGGAAAATATACTCACTCTATCGTCACTTATTTTTCGCTTTTATTATCAATGAAAAACATTTCTCTTTTTACTCTCTATCAACCTTTCCACATGATGAATCATAACAATAGAATTTCTATATTGTCAACACCTTTTATGACCTAGTAATAAAAGGTGGTTATATTTTTATAATCATACTTTATTTCACTAAAGAAAATGTATAGATTCCATAAGGATTTACCCACTATATATAGACATTTTCTTAAACGCCATAGACTCTATCTCATTCAATAACTCCCTATGTAATCAACAAACAGAATCACTTGAATTTAGTTTTATATAAATCCTACCACTTCATAATGCCCCATCTAATTAATTATATTAAAATAATTTATAACCTCTTTTAATAAAAATAGACTACTTCTAAAACAACACACATGAATTTCATATATTATGGAAATATTAAAAGGAAAATTGTTCTAAAATCAGGAGGTTTCCGCAATGACAAGTGATACATTTCCACAACTGCCGCTATCTTATTGGATTGAATCTACTCAGTTTCCTACTTTCCCTCGTTTATCCGAAAATATAAAGACAAAAGTTGCTATTATCGGTGCTGGTATTACAGGTATTACTACTGCCTATTTACTTGCAAAAGAAGGCATCGATGTTGTTTTAATTGATTCTGGTCGTATTTTAAACGGAACGACTGGGCATACAACAGCGAAAGTAACAGCACAACATGATCTTATTTATGATGAATTAATAAACCATTTCGGTGTAGAAAAGGCCGGGCTTTACTATGAATCAAATAATCAGGCTCTACAATTCATAAATGAAACTGTTCAAACATATAAAATCGACTGTAATTTCTCAAATGAAGATTCATATTTATATACAACTACCGATAACGGATTAAGAAATTTATCGAAAGAATATGAAGCTTATCAAAAATTAAATATACCTTGTGACTATGTTCAATCTCTATCGATTCCTATTCCAGTACAATCTGCGCTTATAATGAAAAATCAAGCACAATTCCATCCCCTTCTTTATTTAAAAACACTTTTAGAAAAGTTTGTGGAGATGGGCGGAAAGCTCTACGAACAAACAACAGCTATGGATGTGGAAAAGGGAGATCATCCACAAATAATTACAAAAGAGGGCCATCATATCACTTGTGAATATGTCGTCTCTTGTTCACATTTTCCTTTTTATGATGCAAATAGCTTTTTCTTTACGCGAATGTACGCAGAACGCTCCTACGCTCTTGCAATAAAAGCAAAAACGGATTATCCAGGTGGCATGTATTTAAGTATTGATGATCCAAAGCGCTCCTTACGCTATATAACAAACAATGGAGAAAAATTAATTTTGATTGGCGGAGAGAGTCATAAAACAGGACAAGGAATAAATACTATGCTTCATTATGAAGCACTCTATTCTTTTGCTGAAGCAACTTTTGGAATAGACGAGGTTCCTTATAGATGGTCAGCACAAGATTTAATCACTCTAGATAAGCTTCCTTATATCGGACATATTAACGAAAGAAATCCAAATATCTTTGTTGCAACTGGATATCGCAAATGGGGCATGACAACTGGAACTGCTGCCGCTCACCTACTGAAGGACTCAATCTTAAAAGTCCACAGTCCCTATAAAGAACTGTATGCACCATCACGCTTCCATGCAAATCCAGATATAAAAACGTTCCTCTCCCAGAACATTGATGTTGCGAAACATTTAATTGAAGGAAAGATTGAAACCGCATTACGTAAGCCAGAAGATCTCGAAGTTGGTGAAGGATCTGTCGTACATGTTAACGGTAAACGAGCAGGTGCTTATAAGGACAAAGAAGGAAAATTACATATCGTCGATACAACTTGTACACATCTCGGCTGTGAAGTTGAATGGAATAATGGTGATTGTACTTGGGATTGTCCTTGCCATGGTTCTCGTTTTTCAATTGAGGGAGACGTTCTTGAAGGCCCAGCAGATCAACCGTTAAAACGCGTTGATAATGAGTAAACAAATAAAGAAGTTCAACAGAATTACGGTTGAACTTCTTTATTTGTTATAAAACCTGTTCAGATAAATTTCGACACAGGAAGGAAAATATTAACATTAAATAAAATAATATATTCATCTACAAATTAAAAGGGGTGAATATTATGCAACCTTCAGCTCCACCTCATCTAGAATCTACAGAAACTATCTTTTCAAGCTCTATTACAAAACTTGTTGTTTTTATTTGTTGGCTAGCCATTTTAGCTGATGGATATGATTTAGGTATTTACGGTGCCGTTCTACCAAAGCTCCTAGAAGACAAAAGCTGGGCGCTATCACCAGCGCACGCTGGTACAATTGCAAGCTATGCTTTATTTGGGATGTTTATTGGGGCTATTCTAGTTGGAACGATTACAGATCTAATTGGGCGTAAATGGACGCTTATATGCTGTTTAGCACTTTTTTCTATCACAATGGGTTTAGCGGCTATCGCTTCTTCTCCTGAATTATTTGGATTATCTCGATTTATAGGAGGAATCGGATTAGGCGGTGTTATCCCAACGGCTTCAGCACTTACTGTTGAATATTCACCCAAAAAAAGGCAATCTTTTATTTATGCTCTTATGTTTACTGGCTATCCTTTAGGTATCGTATTAGGTGCTATTTTGTCTATGTTTATGTTAGAAGATTTCGGATGGAGAATTATGTTTGGTATCGGAATGATTCCACTACTCCTCATTCCTTTCATTATTCGCTATTTACCTGAGTCCATTCAATTTTTATTATCACGTAATCGCCAAGAAGAAGTGAACCAAATTCTTAATCGTTTTCAAATTGAATTTCATGTAAAAAATAAAACTCATCAAGCTCCATCTACTATACGAAAGAAAAATGGATTTTTTACTTTATTCTCAAAAGAATACATAAAAGCAACACTACTTTTTTGGATCACTTATATAATGGGAATGTTTTTAATATACGGTTTAAATACTTGGTTACCACAGATGATGCGCCAGGCGGGATATCCTCTTGGATCTAGTCTGTCTTTTCTACTTATGCTAAATATTACCGCAGCTGTTGGTGCGTTATTCGCTGGAGCAATTGCTGATCGTATAGGCGCAAAAATTGTTATTAGCATCTCTTATCTTATGGCAGCCATATGTATCGGACTATTAACAATTAAGCCATCTGTTACAATCATTTATCTTTTAATTGGCCTTGCTGGTATTGGATCTGTCGGTATTACTCAAATATTAAATGCATATGTAACACAATACTTCCCATCACATATCCGAGCTACCTCCTTAGGCTGGGGACTGGGACTTGGCCGAGTTGGTGCAATTGCTGGCCCTATTCTCATCGGTATTATTATGACAATGCAATATGACTTAGCATGGAATTTTTACTTATTCTCCTTTGCAGGTCTTATCGCAGCTATATCTGTTTTCTTCATTCCTACAAAATAAAAAGAGCACAAACTTACTTGTGCTCTTTTTCATATGCTTCAAACAGCATGTCTCGAAATAGTGTATTTAAAATTTCAATATCGATCCCTGATCCCTTTTCAATTCCTTTTACATATTGCCCATAGTAATGAATTTGTTCTTCTAAAAATTGATTTAGCACCTTAATTTTCAATCCAACATCTAATTCAGTACCTGCTTTTTTCTTTATTAACAACTTTTCAATCTCATCTAATACACTACGTTCTAATGGTAATTCTGTAATCAATCGATCAAATTCTACAGGTGGTAAAGTTGCTTTCTCTTCTAGCCACTTACAAGCTAAAATAGGACGTAATACATAAAAGTACTTTTTCAGCTTTACATTCTCACCTTGCAAAAATTCACGATAATTTTTCGACGCCATATGTAAATAATGATATATCGTTGCTTTTGGATCAAAATTCTTCTCACTCATCTGTTGAAGTAGTTCTGGAAAATTAGAGTTTTTCGAATAAAAAATTGGTGATCGAATCCACTCAAGTAAAGCTGGGTTCGACTTCGCGAATAGTTGCAACGCCTTTTTAATATCCCAACCACTTATATCTAAATCATCACTAATTGGATATTCAATTACATCACGTTTGTCATGAATTGATAAATACCATTCTACCGGATGTATATAAACAAACCTAACATCATAATCGCTATCTTTCGATGGAAACCCCCAAGCACGACTCCCTGATTCCACCGCAAATAAAATTTTCACATCATTCTCTTTTTCAATTCTTTCTAACTCCAACTCGATTTTCTCTCTCATTTCATAACATCTCCATTTTTTGATTATTTCCTTGGAAATTCGACAATACACTATTAATTTTACTACATACTAAAAAAACTGTCAGAAATTACTGACAGCCTAATAAAACTTCTATTGTTGCTTTTCAATTACAGTAGCAGCAATTCGTTCAAACTCTTTTTGAATCTCCTCTTTATATGCATCTACTATTGAAAAATCCATAGCAGCAATATAAATTCGTTCTAATTTATCACGAACCGATTTTGCTTTCGCTAAGAAAGACATTGCCTCATTCATTTTTGCTTTATACTGAATGGAAACATCACGAATTTCCTTCGCATATTTCTCATCAGTCCCTGGCGTAACAATAAGGGCATACATATCAATAATTTCATCACCCTCACGACTTGGAAAATATTCATGCGGTGCGGTGCTATCAAAAATTGCAAAGCCTAATTCTCTTACGATAACCATATCAAGACTATGCGGGTCAAATCCGCAATGATATACTTCAACTTCAAATCCTTTTTCTTCAGCTGCCTTAGCTAACTTTTTGAGCATTGTTGATTTTCCAGAGCCTGGGCGCCCTTTTATAAAATAACGATGTGGTAACCCTTCTGTTAAATTAGGAACAAAGTCAACTGCTCCTTTCGGTGTTGCAGCTCCTAAAAAACGATGTTTGACAAGCGATTGTCTCCCGCTTTTATCTGCAAATAATTTCTGGATTAGCTGATCGGTTAGTTCATTTGCTTTATTAAAATCTATATTATCAATATATATCTTCTCCCACTCATCATGTATAACCAATGCCTCTTTAAAACGTGCGTAAGCAGACTGAAAAGCTTTTCTTGCTTCTGAAACAAATCTTTCAATTTCTAACTTCTGCTTTCTTAGTTTATCTGAGTCCCAAGCAATTCCTAAATTTATATACTCTTCAACAACTCCTGGCATTTTTGGCTCAATAACATGCGGTGATGTCCCATCAACAATTCCTACTTTTAATTGTGGGATAATTACACCATCAACCGATTTATTGTCAGAAGAACAATGTAAAAATTCAATATCATATCCTTTTCCAACCCATTCACGACCTATTGCCTTTATTAAAGAAGATTTTCCCGTTCCTGGACCACCCTTTAAGATAAATAATCTGTCTAATCCTTTTAAATTCTCTTCGTATAAATTGTGAAATCCCCTAGCTGTATTACCACCAGCATAATAATTCAATACATTTCCTGTCACTGCACTCACTCCTTCGCAGCATTCTATTTACATAAGCTACAATATGCGAGCGGCTTTATTTGGGTGAATACCTATTTTGTATTGCACACAAAAAGGAAATGAATTACAATTTAACTATCAGAAAATTAAGACTTTGAAACTGAATACTTCTTTATCAAGAGAGGCAGAGGGACTGGCCCTTTGAAGCCCAGCAACCTCAGTTTATACGAACTGAATAGGTGCTAATTCCTGCAAAATGCATTGCATTTTGGAAGATAAAACTCAACTAGCATGTAAAGCTTATCTTTCTTGATACTGAAGGATGAGCTTTTTATTATTTGAAAAACATATATTGGAGGTATGTAAAATGAAAGTAATTGATTTATCACAAACATTTGAAAATAATATGTCTCAATTTCCTGGAACACCTAAAATACAACTAGAAGCTGTTACAAGTGTTGAAGAATCAGGCTATCAAGTTACAGATTTTCATTCTGTCGTTCATGTTGGCACGCATTGTGATGCTCCTGCGCATTTTATTTCAGGCGCAACGACCATCGATCAATTACCGCTGGATCAATTTGTAGGTGAAGCTGTTCTTATTGATGTAACGCATGTACAAGAACGAAAACTACCTAAAGAAGTACTGCACGATGCTGATATAAAAGAAGGAGATATTGTTATTTTCCATTCCAATCTATCTACTAAATGGAACACGGAGGCGTATGAGAAAGAAGCTTTTTATCTTTCTGAAGAATTAGCCGAGGAACTAGTACAATTAAAAGTAAAATCTGTCGGTTTAGATTTTATTTCTCCTGATGAGGTAACGACAGAAACATCACCAATTCATCACATACTACTTGGGAATAATATTTATTTAATCGAAAACTTAACAAACTTAGATGCCATTCACACGAAACGTTTCTTCTTCTCAGCAGCACCTTTAAAAATTAAAGATAGCGACGGTGCTTTTGCAAGAGCATTTGCTGTAATTTTTTAAACAAACTATACAAAAAAGCAAAGATCATCATTGACCTTTGCTTCTATTTTTTTTATTTAAATTAAGAAAGAATTGCTCAACATGAGGACGTAACCAAGCTAAATAATCCTTCTCTTTCTTCTTTGTACAAGCTATTTCTTCCCCATCTACCATTTCAACAAGTTCTAGTTCTAACAGTTGCTTCGTGAATGCTAACATATTCACTTCTTCGGATGGATACTCTTCTTTTAATTTCTCCTCAATTTCCCCCAATAAAAAACCG
The DNA here is from genome assembly GCF_001836235.1 of Bacillus sp. HMSC036E02. Taxonomy (NCBI): domain Bacteria; kingdom Bacillati; phylum Bacillota; class Bacilli; order Caryophanales; family Bacillaceae; genus Bacillus; species Bacillus sp. HMSC036E02. The sequence continues at coordinate 54,394 of NZ_KV827882.1, forward strand.
TCACGCATCATTGCCAATGCATCAATCCAAAGTGGCGGCATTTCATATTTTTCTCCTGTAATTGTGTCTTTTACAGTATAATTCTTTTGCTCTTTTCGAAATTGAATCGTGTGTAAACATACAGTCGAATTTAATGTTAATTCCATCATACCACCTCTTTCATAATATCTGCATAGAAAAAAGGATGCGCGTGCACCCCTTCTTATCTTTTCATAACACTACTGAACCGTTACATGAGCAATCAATCTCATGTCGATATTTTCCTCCATTATAAACGAAGTATTTTATAAAAAAAACCCTTCTTGAAACATTTTATAAAATGTTTATATTTACACAACAAGAACACTTTTCTGAAAAATCTTTTCTCAAATACATTAAACGGTCGGCAGAAAAATTTCTACTTTCGTTCCTACTCCTAGACTACTTTGGATCGTGATACTCCCTTGATGTTCCTTAATAATTTTATATGTAATCATTAATCCAAGTCCTGTACCATTCTCCTTTGTTGTGTAAAACGCCTTGCCGATTTTTTCTAACTTCTCATTCTCTATACCACATCCTTGGTCTTCAACAGAAATACACAAATGTCCTTGCGTTTTTTGATATGCACGGATATGAATTTCTCCACCCTCTGGCATTGATTCTATTCCATTTTTAATGATATTTAATAACACTTGTTTTAATTGCTTATCATCACCGTTTATAGCCGGTAGATTTCCATCTACTTGTAAATTACATTTAACTCTATATTGCGTTGCATAACTTTCCATTAGATGCACAACATATAGAAGGGTGTCTCGTATATTACACCTTTCATAATTTGTTGGCTTTGGTTTCCCTAACAACATCAATTCACTAACAAATCCATTAACCCTTTCAATTTCTTGTAGCATAATGTCGTAGCTCATCGTATCAGTTGGATTTCTTTCTTTTTGCATTTGCGTAAACCCTTTTAACGCTGTTAGTGGATTTCGAATTTCATGGGCAATTGTTGTAGACATAGTCCCAATCACAGCTAAATTTTCCGTCTCTTTCATATTGTTCATCATTTCAACCACTGTTCTTACATAAGATTGAAATCGTTTTAATAAAGAATGTGAAATAATGAAATAAAATACACATAAAACAAGTGGAATTATCACTTTTAAATCTTGTAATAGCAATGTGAAAAATACGTACTTTCCAATTACACTAAAGGAAACTAAATAAAAGTATTTTCTATTCACGAAAACTGGGGCAAATAAAATTAACAACATTTCTACCATACTACCATGTTCAAAAGGTCTATCCGTTCGCAAATAAATCATTAAATTGTTAACAAGATTGATAAACATGTATCCAAATAAAAATAAATATTTTACAGAATATACATACCCTCTTTTTTGAAGATATATAGAAATAGGAAATAATGCTATTACAAATATAGGCACACCTATCCCAAGACTACCTTCTGGCCACCCTACCGCTGTTCCACTAATATTCATAGCAGGATATACAAAATAATATATAGCGTCATATAAAAAGAATATAATATAAAATAATAATATAAATACCTTTAAGGCTCTTCTTTCTTCATAAATCAAGCTCTTGTATTTGTTCATATAAAAACTCCCCTTGATCGATACAAAAAACTTTCATTGTTATCTCCTTAAAGTATAAGTATGAAATTGCTTTCAGGGCAATATTTAACCTTATAATACTAAAAGGAAGGAGATCTCTCCTTCCTTTTAGTAACAACTTATATCCACCTTACCCTATCATGTAACAATCCATCAGTAAAATTATTATGCCCTATTACAAAATCCTTCATATATAAATTTAAATACTCACCGTACTTACTTTCTGTATTTAATAACAACTCCTCGACGTAATAAGCACCTTGTTCAAATTGATCTAAAAGTAAACTAGACAAGCCCGCATAAATTCCGCACCCTACCTGAAAATACGTTGCATTCGTTTTATATTTACGAAAAACTTGGCTACTATTCATTACATTATACATATATGTCTCACTATTTTCATAAACGAGTAACACACCGACCAAGTCCTCTCCAGCAACCTCTTCTTCCGCTGGATTAAACACTTTACGATTCCAGTTCCATAAATCTTCTACTTGATCTAAGTTCTGTCTAATTATATTTGTTGTATACTCATTAATTCGGTAAAGAAAACCAACTTCCATATTGAAGTTTTTCCCTAAAATTAATACTTCCTCATGTGGCATTAAACAACCATAGAATTCTTTTTCTCCTAACTTCACTTTATACTCTGAAGCATATACATCTTCATAAAAGTAAAGAGGCCGATGATGACTCATATACATCGGATAACTCCAGATTGCTTCATCTAAAAATCGCTCTACTGCCCATGAAGCATAAAGTGTATGTGGCTTTATAAGTGCTGTATCATGCAAAAACGACGTGTCATGTTCTACAATATAACATGCTCTTGGCCTTTCATTTGGTCGTTCCTTCATAAGCTCAACAACCATCCATTGAACAACACCTGGATTCATACCTGAACCTATAATCGCTTTTGTATTTGTAAATTTCTCTTTCTCCTTCTCAAACCTTGTATATCTTTCCGTAAGCTGAAAGCCGATTAAGCTGTCGTCCTGATCTACTGCTTCATTTTCCAAGGCTGAATTAATATAACAAATTCCTAATTCATTACAGCAGCTTAATACTCTAACTGTATCTGCCCCTGAAACATCAATCACAACACTCGTACTTTTTTCTTTTAAATGTTGTTTAAATTCCACTACATTTTGAAGGTTTATCTCATATAAATATAATTGACCTTTCAAATTCGAAAACAACTCATCATAATAAGTCCTATCTTTTTGTTTTATATCCACTAAATGAAATTTGGCATTCTTTAATACTTCATAAATTGGATCTTTTTCATTTGCTATCGCTTGATTTAAAATTGCTAAAACTGCTTTTGCTGCTCCACCAGCACTACCAAGCAATGTAATTGATAACGAATTCGGAAACTGCTCCACGAACAAAACCCCTTTAATAAATTAGTTGAGCAACTCCTCCTCAAAAAATAAATTGAATACATAAAAAGATAGCTCGTACACAATTTTTATAAGTTAGTGCAAAGTTACCTTTTAAAAAATCACACTATACTATGTTTATATTCAATTCATTTTTCCCCTCATCTTCAAATTAAACTAAAACAAATAGGCTCGACCTTTTCTTCTGCATATAAAAGAAAAAGTCAGCCCTTCCAACTAATCTACGGACAATGGACGGATTTTACATGTTGAATATTCACATACATTTTTGCATCACGTGCTTTTGATATTTCAATATGACCTTCATCAATTTTCGCCATTTTTCCAATTTTATTGGACTCCTCACCTAAATCAAACACCATAATTTTCCCAGTCATTTTAATAAGCTGTTCTTCAAATGTTCTAGCTAATGTAATATTTAACGGATTTACGGGGAGTTCATTTTTATTGAGGGCATACGGTACTTGGTTTTCTTTATACGGAATTAACCATTTTAAATGCTTTAAAGATATATATACCGTTTTATAAACCGGACTATAAAAAACAATATAGTCGTTCATCACACTTGTAACATAACCATGTATTGGAGCATTTCCTGCTACATAAACTTCTGTAAAAATCCCTTTAGAAGTACTTAATACTTTTCTCAAAGAAATTGAAGGGGATTCCCTCTTAATTACAGAATCAACATCTGGTTTTAGTATGTCTTCGTCATGTGGTCTTAAAAATTTATAGTATTGTACATGATATAAAGATATATATACATAGTCTTGTCCATTGTAAAGAACAATAATGTCATTTCCTACGTCTATTAATATACCTTTAAACCTTTTTTCACCGATTAATTTAACATATATATTTTCCCCAATACTTTTGTTTAACTCATTCATCTATATCCTCCTTCCTATGAATTTCAGCTTTCCAATCTTCCGTTTCAAAAAAATAATCAGGGCAATGTTCTGTCTTAATAGTAAGTAATTCCTTTTCATACTATCGAAATAAGAAATTGTTCTTCTCTTTCCCTCATAATGCCCCTCTTATTTATTAAACATTATTCATCTTCATTCTTTTTACATTTCACTACTTGACTCACACTCTTAATATGATAATTAATGATATAAATAACTTCATCACCGTTTACTAGCGTAATACATTCTTCATGCACTTCACTTAATAAGCCTTCTACACACTCTGGGCCGCCACGATTAATCTTTACCCACTTATACTTCAAGTCACGTAATACATCGACAAAAGTATCATCATCAGAGCAGAAACATGAAACATAGCCATCGCCACATTTACTTTCTTTCACTTTCTTAACTAGACTTTTCACATGTTTCAATTGGTAATATACTAATTCACCAAGAGGAAGTTGTAATGTAAGGTAATCTCTTCCTAACGATACAAGTACCCCCACTCGACTCTCTGGTCCACGAAGATTTACTTTTACAGTCTCACCGACTAGGCCTTTAATTTGTTCACAGCATAATATACTTTCCAAATTTATATCCTCCTTTCTTATTATCTTCCTCTTCTTGACTGTCTTTGTGCGCGAGCTCGACCTGAATTATTATTTTCACTTTCGCTTTCACTTTCGCTTTCTTCGCTCTCTCTACAAGGTACTGTTACACTCTTAATATGAGATACTGCAACTAATATAACTTCTTCTTTTACAATTAGTGTCACAAATTCACAAGAAACATCTTGTAAAATACCTTCAACTTTCTCTGGGCCACCACGATTAATTTTCACCCAGCAATATTTGAAGCTTTGAAGTAACTTTTCAAAGTCATCTTCACATTCACATTCCAACCATCTGCAATCATCTGCTTTACAATCTTTCGCATTTTTTGTAATACTTTTCAGATGACGAATCTGATAGTAATAGAGCTCTCCTTTTTCATTCTTTAATACAAAGTAATCCGAACATACAGCGACTATTGTCCCTTTTTGAGATTCTGGACCACCCCTGTTTACTCTCACAAAAGATCCAATTAAGTCTTTCAGAAAATCACAATGAAATAAACTCACGAGAAAACCCCTTCCATTAATTTATAAGCTTTTGCACTGATAGTATATGTATCTGTACAGGTTACGTTCTCTATGTTTGTCCTAGCTAGAAAAAAATATGCTTTTAACATGGTAGACTACTACCTATCAAAATTTGAAGAAAGGCTAAGAACTCCTTATGTTTTTGATATCTTCAAACAAAAAATCCCTTATGAATATACATTTCTGCATATCTTCATAAGGGATTTTCCATAGTTTAATCTTCGTCTTTAACATCCATATCTTCTGGAATTGGTTCGTTCAATATTTCTTCCACTAATTGCTTATATTTCTCCATTTGTTCTAAATGTGTATTAAATTGTTCTTTATTTACTAAATATTGCTCTCCATCGAATAGCGCACGAATTTTCTTTTGCTGAATTAACTCTTCAATATACGATTTTGGTAAATTCAAATACTCCGCAGTCTCTTCTACTGTTATATACAATGCGTTCATTCCTTTATTATTTTTTCATCTATACTGTATCTTACTTTATTTTTGTAAACAAATAAAAAAGATTTTGTAAATGCAGTTCAAAAAGCAGGTAGATGCATTCCATATATTGTATAGTATTATATAGTAAGAATTTTTTAAATATAGAATGGTATTACCCATTTACACAAAGGAGAGTTAACATATGGCTACTCGTCACATCATTACAATGTTAGAAAAAACACTACAAGTTGAAACAGAAAACACAATTTCTCATTTGAATGTATCTTTATCTGATCGTTTTCTTTCTCAAAGCACAGCAATACATGAAAACAATTGTTATCATACAATTGGTGAATGGTACAAAAATCACTTCTTATTCCAACAAGATGATTTCCTTTGGGCTAAATATGCCTTCTATGATGCATATTGTGAAGCCATCAAAAAACAAGGTCATCTTACAAAACGTGTTCGCCAAATATTAGAATCATTAGCTCGAATGCATGGAAAACAGTATATTGCTTCTATACTAAATATGCCATTTCCTAATGAACGCGCTAAAGGGACGGCGTAATTTAGCCATGTTCTGCGTAAGCAAAACATAGCTAAATTGTTTTCTAGGATGCTTTACCAATAAAATGTTCATATCATATGAACTGATGAAACCGGTGTCATTATAATGATAGAAAATATAGTAAACAGGAAAACCCCCACGTACATCTCTCATCCATTTGAATAGAGAAATACGTGGGGGTATACTTGTTCCTTATTATTTCATCATCTGCTTAATCAGTTCGCGATTTCTCTTCTTAAATACTTCATTATGAGAAGAAACCATTCCATACTCGCTTGCATCTGGTTGGATAAATTGTTTTGCTTTATTCACAGCATTTCCCGCATCTTGGAATGCACCTGCAATTAAGTGTAGTTTCCCTTCGTGCTTTAAAATATCTCCAGCAGCATATAATCCATCTACTGAAGACTCACTATTTGCATTACCTGCAATATAATAATTATCTATAATTGCAACGTCTAACTCACTATTTTCTAATAATGTAATGTCGCGTTCATATCCATGATTAATAATAACTTCATCAATAGGTAAATGAGAAACCTCACCTGTTTCATGATTTGTTAATTCTATATATTCGATTGCTTCATGATTATCACCAGCAATTAATTTTGTAATCGATGTATTAAAGAAACACTCCGCCGAGCTGTTCATAAGTTGTTTTACTTGTGCTTCATGACCAGATAATTCTTCTTTTCTATACGTTACATACACTTTTTTCGCAATTGGTTCCAATTCATTTGCCCAATCAACAGCAGAATTGCCTCCACCGGAAATAATAACTGTTTTACCTTTGAAACGCTTTAAAGATTTAACTGTATAATTTAAATTCGATACTTCAAATCGCTCAGCACCTTCAATAGATAACTTTTGCGGTTTCAATATACCACTTCCTGTTGCGACGATAACTGTTTTTGAAAAGTGTTCTTCGCCAGTACTTGTTTTTAATGTAAAAGTACCATCTTGATTACGAATAATCGATTCTACTTTTGTATCTAATACAACTTCTGGCTTAAATGTTAACCCTTGCTGTACAAGTTGTTCAATTAACTTATCACCTGTAACTGGCAATAGTCCTCCTACATCCCAAATCATCTTTTCCGGATACACATGTATTTTTCCACCTAAATGTGGTTGAAATTCTATTATTTTCGTTTTCATTTCTCTGAGTCCACTATAAAAAGCTGAATAAAGCCCTGCAGGTCCTCCGCCTATCACGGTTACATCAAACAATTCTTCTCGATTCATTCGTGCTCACTCCTCAGCTATTAATCATTGATTATCATTCTCAATAAAATATAACCTGTTTCCGCAAAATTTACAATCAAAATTACTATTGACAATACACCTATATAAAATTATATTATTTAAAGAATCAATAGTGATAATCATTATCATTTTGTTAATAATTAGCAAATTTGAGATTACATCTTCTTTCATTAATATGGTTATTACTATATTATAAAATCTCATATTCAAGATTTTTAATAAATTATTTTGCATTACCACTACTATTTCAAAAAGATTACAGTTAAACAAATTATTGTATACACATATCATCTATGTTAAAGGAGAAAGACAATGAAAAAGTTATTTATTTCACTAACAGTCCTTTTCGTTCTTGTTATGAGCGCTTGTAGCAATAGCTCTACAGACAAAAAGGACGATGCAAAAGGTAGCAAATCAGAAACAATTACATACCAATCTGAAAATGGTAAAGTAGAAGTTCCTGCAAATCCAAAACGCGTTGTTGTATTATCATCATTCGCTGGTAACGTAATGTCATTAGGAGTAAATCTTGTTGGGGTAGATTCATGGTCTAAGCAAAACCCACGTTTTGATAGCAAACTTAAAGATGTTGCTGAAGTATCAGATGAAAATGTTGAAAAAATCGCTGAACTAAATCCAGATTTAATCATTGGTTTATCAAATATTAAAAATGTTGATAAGTTAAAGAAAATCGCGCCTACTGTAACATACACTTACGGAAAAGTTGATTACTTAACACAGCATTTAGAAATCGGTAAGTTATTAAACAAAGAAAAAGAAGCAAAAACTTGGGTTGATGACTTCAAGAAACGTGCACAAGAAGCTGGTAAAGAAATTAAAGCAAAAATCGGTGAAGATGCTACAGTTTCTGTTGTAGAAAACTTCAACAAGCAGCTTTATGTATACGGCGAGAACTGGGGCCGTGGAACAGAAATTCTGTACCAAGAAATGAAATTAAAAATGCCTGAAAAAGTAAAAGAAAAAGCATTAAAAGAAGGTTACTACGCATTATCTACTGAGGTATTACCTGAGTTTGCTGGTGATTACTTAATCGTAAGTAAAAACAAAGATACTGATAACTCATTCCAAGAGACAGAATCATATAAAAACATCCCAGCAGTAAAAAATAATCGCGTATACGAAGCGAACATGATGGAATTCTATTTCAATGATCCACTTACATTAGACTTCCAACTAGACTTCTTCAAGAAAAGCTTTCTTGGTAAATAATACAAACATGAGGAATTCTTAAATTAAGAATTCCTCTTCCTTTATTCTATGAACAGAAAAGATGTGAAACGAATGACAAAAGATCACGACAATCCACGTTCTATAGCTTTTACATACAAGCTTATTTTAAGCATAATTGCATTCTTTCTTATTTTTATGGTGGCAATGGTATTAGGGGCTGCAGATACTTCAATAAAAGATGTATGGTTAGCACTCACTTCTTCCGCTAAAGGGGACAAACTATCTATTATTCGCGAAATTCGTTTACCACGTGAAGTAGCTGCTATTTTTGTAGGAGCTGGACTTGCTGTTTCTGGAGCAATTATGCAAGGATTAACACGAAATCCACTTGCGGATCCTGGATTATTAGGGCTATCTGGTGGAGCAAATGCTGCGCTTGCATTAACGCTGGCCTTCAACCCTTCCATCAGCTATCTTTACTTAACATTAGCTTGCTTTATCGGTGCTGCAATTGGCGCAATTATGGTATTTGGAATTGGTATGGTGAAAAAAGGCGGCCTTTCTCCTCTTCGAATTGTATTAGCGGGCGCTGCAGTTTCAGCATTTCTACTCGCAATTTCAGAAGGAATCGGCATTTACTTTAAAATTTCACAAGAGGTATCACTTTGGACTGCTGGTGGCGTAATTGGAACAACTTGGAACCAATTAAAAATTATTATTCCAGTCATTTCAATTAGTATCTTTATCGCTATCTTACTAGCAAAAAAATTGACAGTTCTTAGTTTCAGTGAGGAAGTGGCTATTGGACTAGGTCAAAAAATTATTGTTATTAAAACTATTTTATTTATCATTATTATCTTACTTGCAGGTGCATCTGTAGCGCTTGTTGGAAATATGGCATTTATCGGCTTAATGGTACCTCACATGGTACGCCCAATTGTCGGTCCAGATTACCGATTTGTTATACCGATGTCAGCAATTGCTGGGGCCTCCTTTATGCTACTTGCAGATACAATCGGACGTACTATTAACGCTCCGTACGAAACACCAGTTGCCGCTATTGTCGCAATTGTAGGATTACCATTCTTCCTATTCATTGTACGTAAAGGAGGAAAAACATTCTCATGATGCAATCTATGCTAAGAAAACAACGTCTTATTATACTCGCTTTACTTATAGTAATCATCACAACCATTGTAGTTGGAATGGGACTTGGTTCAGCATCTTTATCTTATGATCGACTACTCCCAACATTAATGGGACAAGGGACGTTTAAAGAGGAGTTCGTTTTATACTCTTTAAGGCTACCTAGAATTGTCATTACATTATTAGCTGGTATGGCTCTCGCTTTATCAGGAGCTATTCTGCAAGGAATTACCCGAAATGATTTAGCTGAACCTGGTATTCTTGGAATCAACTCTGGGGCCGGTGTTGCTGTCGCTATTTTCTTTTTATACTTTCCAATAGATGTAGGTTCATTTCTTTACTTACTACCTGTCGTTGGATTTATCGGAGCATTTCTGACAGCTGTTCTAATTTACGTATTTTCATATAGTAAATCAACTGGACTTCAACCAATCCGATTAACATTAACCGGTATCGGTTTTGCATTTGCACTATCTGGAACGATGATTGTCCTTATTTCATCCGCGGATCGTATGAAAGTAGACTTTATTTCAAAATGGATTGCCGGAAATATTTGGGGAGATGATTGGATATTCGTTTTAGCAATGCTCCCATGGCTAATCGTATTAATTCCGTTTGTTTTCTATAAAGCAAATCGATTAAACATTTTAGCATTAAACGAGCCAGTTGCAATCGGTGTTGGAATTGAAATTGAAAAAGAACGCAGATACTTATTAGTTGCAGCCGTTGCACTTGCTGCTGCAGCAGTTTCCGTAACAGGAGGAATTAGCTTTATCGGACTAATGGCTCCTCATATCGCAAAATCTTTAGTAGGTCCGAGACATCAAATATTCATGCCTATCGCCGTTTTAATCGGTGGATGGCTATTGCTATTAGCAGACACAATCGGAAGAAACATCGTTGAACCTAATGGCATCCCAGCAGGTATTGTCGTTGCTTTAATTGGTGCTCCTTACTTTATGTATTTGTTGCTTAAAAAAGCTTAAAAGACACCCTCAAGATCTTTTCTTGAGGGTGTCTTTGTTTCATTCTACTGCTGCCCATATCCTTCAAACTTCTTCGCTAAATTCTCCATCTCATCTTCTGGCAATAACTTCGGTTCTCCGACGCTTTTCGTTTGATAATAAATTTGTGCACAAAACTCAATTTCTTCCGCAACGGTAAATGCCATTTTTATATTATTTGCACCTGCAATTAAACCGTGGTTCGCAAGTAAAACAGCACGGCGATCAATCATGCCTTCAAAAGCAGCCTCTGCTAATTGCTTCGTACCAAATGTTTCATACGGTGCACAGCGCACATTCGGTCCTGCGAAAGCAATTAAATATGACACAGCCGGAAGCTCCCATCCTAATGATGCAATCGTCTTCGCGTAAGGAGAGTGTGTATGCACAAGCGCATTTATATCTTCACGCTTCCTATAGTAAATAAGGTGCATATCTAATTCACTTGATGGTTTTCTCTCTCCTTCTACTACTTCACCATCTAAGTTTAATATAACTACATCTTCAGGCTTTGTTTCATAATACTCTAAACCACTTGGGCTAATCGCAACAAGACCTTGTTCACGATTAAAGATACTAATATTACCGCCCGTTCCCTTTGTTAAACCACTAGAAATCATTTTCTTTCCATACGCTACAATTTCTTCTCTTTCTTTTTGTAATAACATATACATCCCCCTAAGTATGAAGCTTATGATGACTGACTTTTATATTTATCTATTTATTGAAATAGCTTTTTTAAATTCTCCGTAAACGGTGCCTTTACAATCCCTTTTTCTGTAATAATCGCTGTTACATTTTCATGTGGAGTAACATCAAATGCTGGATTATATACTTTACTTTCTTTCGGAGCAGAATATTGTCCGAAGCGATTAATCACTTCAGAAGCATCTCTTTCCTCGATGGGAATTTCTTTTCCTGTCGGTGTTTTCAAGTCGATTGTCGGCGTTGGCGCTGCTACATAAAACGGAATGTTGTAGTATTTCGCTAAAATAGATACGCCTAATGTTCCAATTTTATTTGCTATATCACCGTTCGCTGCCACACGGTCGCATCCAACAATTACAGCGTCAATCTTCCCTTGTGACATGACCATAGCTGCCATATTATCCGTAATGACAGTAACATCAATTCCCGCTCGCTGTAGTTCTAATGCCGTTAACGTTGACCCTTGTAATCTTGGACGTGTTTCATCCGAAAAGATTTTTAAGTCCCATCCTTTTTCTTTTGCTAAGTACATTGGAGCCGTCGCAGTACCATACTTAGTCGTCGCTAACGCACCAGCATTACAATGTGTTAATACTCCCATTCCATCATGGAATAATGTTAATGCATGTTCTCCAATTTGACGGTTAATTTCTTCATCTTCTCTATGAATTTCTTTTGCCTCTTCTAGTAATCTATCTTTCAACTGTGAGATTGATAAATGAATATTATCTGCCGCTACACTTTCCATTCTTTCAAGTGCCCAAAATAAATTTACTGCAGTCGGTCTTGATGTCGCCAAGTATGTACATACCTTTCTTACTTCATCCATAAATCCTTCTTCCGTACTTTCAGCAAATTCCTTTACCCCTAAATACACTCCATAAGCTGCTGAAACACCAATCGCTGGTGCACCTCGTACTTTCATTACTTGAATGGCATCCCACACACTTTCAGCTGTTTTAAATGATTCATAGACAATTTCATTCGGTAATAACGTTTGATCTAACAAAACTAAAGTATCATCTTTCCACTGAATTGGTATTAATTGCTCTTCCATCATATTCTCCCCTTACTCCGCGTAGTGCATTGACTGTTCTTTTAACGTTTCTACAAAACTTGTACCCGTTCTATATTGATTCGCTCGTAAAATAAAACTCTTCGCTACTTTAAGACAAATTCGCTCCGCTCTAGCACGTGCTTCCTCATTCTCAATACAAGTAATATCTTTTACTTTCGCTAATCCAACAATACGGCGGATTAATTCAAGACCTGTCACTGCAGCTGTATCCTCTAATACAGATTGTAAATATACTTCGTTAAAGCCTTCTTCCTTCGCCATAATCTCGGTCACATGAATATCCCAAGCATCTAAAAACTTCTTCTTAAATAAATCAATTACCTCTACCATCGTAGTTTGTAACCAATCCATATACGTATCTTTCTCAGCTCCAGGTGGCATCGTTGCATCTGCATTCACCCAAGCAAACATTAAATTCGCCATTACATTCCCAACGTCATATCCCATAGGTCCATAAAAAGCAAACTCAGGATCAATAACCTTTGTAGAATCATCTCTTACAAAAACAGAACCAGTATGTAAATCACCATGAAGCAATGCCTGTGCATTCGTCATAAAAGAAAATTTACGTTTCGCTACTTCCATACGAAGCTCTTTATCACTATAAATATGCTCCCTAATCCATCCCTCATTTAAAGGAAATAACTCATTACGCTTATTATGATTTGTAAATGGTTCTGAATATACGAGGTCCTCTGTAATCTCACATAATTCAGGATTTATATAATTCTTCACAAGTTCCTTCTTCTCTTTATGATTCATTACAACATCAGATGTTAATAAAAGTGTATTTACCATAAAAGTAGTTAAGTCGTCAGCAAGCTGCGGAAATATTTGATGATTTATAAGTGCTGTACGTAATATTGTGTGATCCGATAAATCTTCCATTACGCAACAGTTCATCACACTATCAAATAAATACACCTTAGGAACAAGTCCAGGTGCTAACTCATCCTCTAACTGCAAAACATCTGATTCTATGCGAATACGATTCGTCGACAACTTAAACTCATCTGAAATGCGAGCTGTATCCCCAGCTTGCTTTACGATGACAGAGATGTTCTCTTTTTCATCCCAAACGCGGAACACATAATTTAAATTGCCATCACCTATTTCTTTACACTTTAGCCCCTTTGTATGTTCAAACTTAGATAATTTCTCTTTCACATATGCAATCACATCTTTAGCTTCCATTAAAAAATACTTTGTGAACTTAGACATGGTTTCCCCTCCACACCAATTGTAAGCGTTTTCTAAAAGCTATAAAAAATAATAGGTTGAATTTTTTCATCCTATAAATATGTATTCTTCTTTTTGAAAGGTATATCTAGGTTTTATTATATCTCGTTAGCACTTTGAGTCAATATTTCTAACTATCAGCGTAATATACTTCCTAATTATATATTTGAGATGACAAAAATTGTTCAAAAAGATTTCGATTCATTTTATTTTATTTATCGCACAATTCTTTGTAAAATAGAAATAAGCAGTTCCTTTTCAAATACATAACTTCTAAGAAATATTTCCTTCCTAAGAATTTACACTTACACCATATCTCTAACATACACACTACTCTTTCAAACAATCATTGAAAATTTATAAACTTAAAGTTACCTTTCCATTCCCTGTTAGCCTTAATTGAGAATAAATATTAATTAAATCGGTATAAAGTTGGTTTATTCTCTTGACAAAATAACCACTTCTATATGATAATTAATATCGAATTAGAATTATTATAGTTAATTAAAAAATATATTTTATGAGCACACTATTTTTTGATGCTCAAAACCAACATTTAGGAGGAATTTTAATATGTTATTAATCGGCACAGAAGTAAAACCGTTTAAAGCTAATGCTTACCATAATGGAGAATTTATCCAAGTTACTGACGAAAGTTTAAAAGGAAAATGGAGTGTAGTTTGTTTCTACCCAGCTGACTTCACATTCGTTTGCCCAACTGAACTTGAAGACTTACAAAACCAATACGCAACTCTAAAAGACTTAGGCGTTGAAGTATACTCTGTATCTACAGACACTCACTTCACTCACAAAGCATGGCATGATAGCTCAGAAACTATCGGCAAAATCGAGTACATCATGATTGGTGACCCAACTCGCACAATCACTACAAACTTCAACGTTTTAATGGAAGAAGAAGGTCTTGCTGCTCGTGGTACATTCATCATCGATCCAGACGGCGTTATCCAATCTATGGAAATCAATGCTGACGGTATCGGCCGTGACGCAAGCATTCTTGTTAACAAAATTAAAGCTGCTCAATACGTACGTAACAACCCAGGTGAAGTTTGCCCAGCTAAATGGCAAGAGGGTTCTGCAACACTTAAACCAAGCCTTGACCTTGTAGGCAAAATCTAAGGAGTTCGATCAAAATGATACTAGATGCAGATATAAAAACACAACTATCCCAATACCTTCAATTAATGGAGAACGATATTTTACTTAAGGTAAGCGCAGGAGACGATAACGTATCTAAAGATATGTTAGCTCTAGTAGACGAATTAGCTACTATGTCATCTAAGATTACAGTAGAAAAAGTTGAATTAGAGAGAACACCAAGCTTTAGCGTAAACCGCCCTGGTGAAGACACTGGTGTCGTATTCGCTGGTATTCCATTAGGACACGAATTTACATCATTAGTGTTAGCTTTACTACAAGTAAGTGGACGCGCTCCAAAAGTTGAACAAAAATTAATCGATCAAATTAAAAACATTCAAGGCGAATATCATTTTGAATCTTATATCAGCCTAAGTTGTCATAACTGTCCTGATGTTGTACAAGCTCTTAACGTAATGAGCGTTCTTAACCCTGGTATTACACATACTATGATTGATGGCGCTGCATTCAAAGAGGAAGTAGAAAGCAAAGACATCATGGCAGTACCAACTGTTTACCTAAACGGCGAATCTTTCGGAAGCGGTCGTATGACACTTGAAGAAATTTTAGCTAAAATGGGTAACGGTCCAGATGCATCAGAGCTTTCTGATAAAGATCCATACGATGTTCTTGTTGTTGGTGGCGGCCCTGCTGGTGCAAGTGCAGCAATTTACGCAGCACGTAAAGGCATCCGCACTGGTATCGTTGCTGAGCGCTTCGGTGGTCAAGTAATGGATACTATGGGCATTGAGAACTTCATCAGCGTAAAAAAGACTGAAGGTCCTAAGCTAGTAGCAAGCCTTGAAGAGCACGTAAAAGAATACGACATCGATGTAATGAACCTACAACGTGCGAAACGTTTAGAGAAAAAAGAACTTATTGAAGTGGAACTTGAAAACGGCGCTATTCTGAAAAGTAAGAGCGTAATCGTTTCTACAGGTGCTCGCTGGCGTAATGTTGGCGTACCAGGTGAAGCTGAGTTCAAAAATAAAGGTGTAGCATATTGCCCACACTGTGACGGTCCATTATTCACTGGAAAAGACGTAGCAGTTATCGGCGGCGGTAACTCTGGTATTGAAGCAGCTATCGACTTAGCAGGTATCGTTAAGCACGTAACTGTTCTTGAATTCATGCCAGAATTAAAAGCTGATGCTGTATTACAAGAGCGTCTTAACAGCTTACCAAACGTAACTGTTCTGAAAAACGTTCAAACGAAAGAAATCACTGGTACTGATAAAGTAAACGGTATTTCTTACATCGATCGTGAAACTGAAGAAGTTCATCACGTTGAATTACAAGGTGTATTCGTACAAATCGGTCTTGTGCCAAACACAGACTGGTTAGGCGAAACAGTTGAACGCGTTCGCGGTGAAATCGTAACAGACAAGCACGGCGCTACAAACGTACCAGGAGTGTTTGCTGCAGGTGACTGTACAAATAATCCGTACAAACAAATCATCATCTCTATGGGTTCAGGTGCAAACGCAGCTTTAGGTGCATTTGATTACTTAATCCGTAACTAATAAAAACAGGTGCCTTGGCACCTGTTTTTTATTACCCTAATGTATAAACTAAAAACCTCTCATTCCCATTCTTCTCATAAGCCCCAGGCAACCTTACTTCTTTATTCAGCTCAAACGCAGTCTGATTTTCTAAGAAGAAAATATAGTCCTCAGAAGGATAATATAAAATAATATCCACTTCTCTCCCCGTGTTTTCTACTGAAAGCAAAATGTTATTTACTACATTCATAAACACTTGCACAGAAAACGGATTAAAGAAATAAAACCTATTATCATGTGGATCAATCTTATATTCCTGCGCTAAACAACATTGGAATTGAATTTTCCCCTTACTGTTTCGTGCCTTTCGGGCATAACGATCTCGATTATCCATCGCTTCTTTATAAAATTCTTCATTCATTTCAATTCCAACTGCTGAAGCCCCACATTTATGATGCATATAAAAGTTTAATCGCCCTTTTCCGCACCCAAAGTCTACAATTCGGTCGCTACTTCGTATTTCATATTGATTCAATAACTCATCTAACCCGCTATACGGCGTCGGTTCGTAGCGGTGATAATGCATAGACTTGTTAAACCCTTTTTGCTCACCGACTGTTTTTATATGTAAAACTGCATCGTAATATTGTTCGTTCATTCGTTTTCTCCTATTAAAAAATGGTACTTATTATTATACACCATGTACTGGAGGCTCATTTTTCATCAAATTAATAGGTACGTGAAATTATATTAACGATTTTCTCAATATATCTATCATAACTTCAAATATATCGATTTACCGACAATTCACGACAAAAAAACAGGAGCTCTTTAGCCCCTGTCTTCTAACACTTTCAATACAGTTTGTTTCAATATTTCTACCCCATCCATAATACAACTATGATCAAACCTCATATACGGATGGTGTAATCCAGGTTGTAGGTCTGCTCCTAGTCCAAGCATGACAGCTTTTAAATGTGGTCTTTTCACTGTATAGTAATGGAAATCATCGCTTCCTGTCGTATAGAGAGGCCCTGTGCATCTCTCTTCCCCATACACTTCGAGAATACCTTTACGCATAAAGCGCTCTGCTTCTTCGGAAACCTCTGCTCCTGGTGCAAGATCCATCCATTCGTATGAAGTTTTTGATCCCATCGATGCAGCTGATTCTATTACATGCTCAATCTTTTTCTTTAATTCTTCTAATAGTATATTACTCTCAGCTCTTACATCTAAACTGAAATGACCATTTCCCGGAATGATATTTAAATTATCACCACCTGCTTGGCATCTCGTCATTTTTACTGAATAGGAACTTTGCGGTGGCAGCCAAATATTTTTCAAACCGATATTAATCATGGAAATGACATCAATTGCATTCACACCTTGGTGTGGTCTTGCCCCGTGTGCATCCTCCCCATGAATCATACCCTCTAAAAATCCTGCTGCTCCATGGCGAATAGATGGGGCTGCTTGTTTCAAAGATAGTTCTTCAATTGGTCTTAGATGGACGCCAAATAAGAAATCAGCATCATCTACAGCACCTTTCTCCACCATCTTCAAAGCACCATTCCCCTTCTCTTCTGCCGGCTGAAAAATAAATCTAACCGTACCACTTTTCCATCTCATATTTTTCAATTGTAAAATAAGTCCCATTACAATGGTCATATGAGCATCATGGCCACATGAATGGTTCGCTTTAAATTCTCCATTTACTTCTTGCCAAAGTGCATCCATATCAGCACGAATCGCAATAACTGGATTCCCGCCTCCAATCTCAGCAATTACACCTGGACAATCATCAAATGTTCTATATGAAATTCCTTCTTCTTTTAAAAAGTCAGTAATATACGCTGTCGTTTCATATTCTTTCCAACTTACTTCAGGGTTTTCGTGTAAATGCTGAAAAATCTCCGTTAAGCGCTCTTGTAGTTCTAATGTTTTCAACGTTCCAGTCTCCTTCCCACATTACAAACGATTCGGGTTAATTATACTTATGAAAAACAGATGTTTTTATGAACATATTGAATTTTAAGAAAAAAGTCAATTGTTTATTTTTAAATACTTAAAAACCTTACTCTGCACTTATATTACAAACTAAACAAAAAAACTAGAACATTCCTTATTTTCTGTTTTTTTATGTTGACGCTTACATAAACTTTTAGTTATCATAACCTAATAAACGTCTATTTTACGACAATTCTAAAAATACAAACAAACATACGTAACAAGGAGGAACTTTATGAAAAAAGAAATACCTTTTGGAATAGCGATTATCCCTATTATCATTACCGTTGCAGTTATGATGGTTACAATTGTTGTATTAAAACAAACCCCTCACGTTCCACTTATTATCGGTACAACCGTTGCTTCTATTGTCGCTTGGCGTTATGGTTACAAATGGAATGATCTTGAAGAAGCAATGTATAAAGGGATTCGTCTTGCATTACCTGCTATCGTCATTATTATTCTTGTTGGCTTAACAATTGGTGCTTGGATTGGCGGTGGAATCGTCGCAACGATGATTTATTACGGTTTAAAACTTTTAACTCCATCACTATTTTTAGTTTCCATTACCGTCATTTGTTCTATCGTTGCATTAGCAATTGGTAGCTCTTGGTCTACAATGGGGACAATTGGTGTTGCTGGAATGGGAATTGGCCTAAGTATGGGAATCCCAGCTCCAATGGTTGCTGGTGCCATTATTTCAGGCTCTTATTTTGGCGATAAAATGTCACCGCTTTCAGACACAACTAACTTAGCCGCAGGATTAACAAATACAGATTTATTCGCACACATTCGTCACATGTTATTTACTACAGTTCCAGGTTTAATTATTACTCTTATCGTCTATGCTCTCTTAGGAAGAAGCTTCGGCGCTAACAATATTGATGCGAAGAGCATCGATCAAACGTTACAAGTATTGCAACAAAACTTTGTTATCTCACCTTTCCTACTCATTATACCCGTAGTCGTTATGGTATTGGTCGCAAAAAAGGTCCCTGCTATACCAGCGATTCTCGTCGGTATTATTTTAGGATTTTTATCACAAGTCTTTATTCAAGGTGGTTCTGTCTCAGCATCTGTCGGTGCACTCCAAGCTGGATTTGTTATAGACACTGGAAACAAGCTAGTAGACGAACTATTTAACCGCGGTGGCTTAGATTCGATGATGAATACAGTCTCTATGACAATTGTCGCTATGACTTTCGGAGGAGTATTAGAACATACAGGTATTCTTCGATCAATTGTAAATCAAATTTTAAAGTTAGCGAAATCAGCAAAAGGGCTTATCGCTTCTACTATCGCATCTTGTTTTGCAACAAACCTTACTTGCTCTGAACAATATATTTCAATTGTTGTCCCTTCAAGAATGTACGCAAATGCATACACAGAAAAAGGACTACATTCAAAAAACTTATCCAGAGCATTAGAAGATGGCGGAACATTAACTTCTGTCTTCGTTCCTTGGAATACGTGCGGTGTATTTATTCTCGCTACACTTGGCGTAGGTGCATTTGAATATGCCCCTTATGCTATTTTGAATTTCATCGTACCTATTATCTCAATCATTTATGGCATAACAGGCTTCACAATTGTAAAACTATCAGACATTGAAAAAGCAGAATTACTAAAGAAACAAAAAGCTCAACTAGAAGCTTAAAAATAGCGGTAAATTCAGTTCATATAGTGCGCGAGGTCGCCCTTGTTGATAGGGCATTTCCTCGCCACAAATATGAGCATACCCGTAATCAACTAATTTCTTTAACAACCTTTCTGTCGATCTTCGAGTCACTTGTAAGTACTCAGAAAGGTCAGCTGCTGTAAACTTCAATGACGGATGCGATTGACTAAATTGAATGATTTTTGACAAGTTGGCCGGACTAAGCTTCGTTTCCTTCGCTATTTTCATTAGTTCCGGATTATCATTTTTCAAACTTTGTACTCTCTGTTTTTTCGGGAACGGACCAAACAAATCTTTATCACTTGTTAGTATATAAAAACAACGATCTATTGGATTATTCTTTGCAAAACTTTGAGCAATTTTTGCATTTTGCTCCGCCTCTTTCACGGTTTTCCCATAACCAAATCCAATAGCTATCGTTCCTTCTACGCTCGCAAACAAGTTATCTATCGCATTTGTTTTAATAATTGATTCGATATCACCACGAGTTGTATACAAAATGCATGTCATTTCATCCACTTGTTTAAATGAACCACGTAGTTCTTTTGAAATGACATCTAGTTTTTCAAGCAAACTCGCTCGTAATTCTAAGGAAGAAATAATACAGGCACCAACAGTAGCTGAATAGCTTTTTGCTAACTCAGCTTTTATTTTTGCATCTTTTAGCCCATGTATAATGGACTGTGTTGGATCAATCATACGCTCTGAAGGAACACCTATTTTTTGAAGCTCATCGTAAACAGCGTGAATACTAGTTAAAGCTAAATGAGCCTCTCCAGATTGATATTTAGCTACATGAAAATCGATAACTCTATTTATTTCATCTTTACTCCACAGCATATTTTCATAATCCAACACTTGCGGGCTTTCTTTTATACCAATATCATGGAACACATTTGTAATAAACGAGCGGTCTACTAAATCGATGGAAATGTTATGTGGTTGAATACTTTGATGATACATGATAGAAAGAATTGAAGATGCGACAGTTGTCTCGTCTTGCTGTAAGTATGTACTTGGAATTCGTAATTGTTCTCTTATTTCTTTTGCCATATAATAAGGTAAAGCACCTGAGAAAAAGATGACATCACAAGGCTTTAGACACTTTAATAATTCAGAAGATTCCGCCGGATGAAGGTAAATATATGGATCAATTTCTATTCCTTCTAATTTTTGAGCAATAGGAAAAAGGTTCTCCATAAACTCCTTTGAACCGACAACTGCAATTTTTATCATCATTTTCTCTAACTCCTTATCATTAATTAACGACTATTTAACGTCAACTATATCAAATGTACAAAACTATTGTAAACAGGAAGGGGTTTCTATTCAATGAAAATTACAGCTATTCATCTTTACGCAATTCGTTTACCGCTTCGCAATCCGTTTGTTATTAGTTATGGCTCTTATTCTGATATGCCCTCTATTATCGTCAAAATGGAAACAGATGAAGGTATTATCGGTTACGGTGAAGGCGTTGCTGATGATCACGTCACAGGTGAATCATGGGAAAGTACTTTCCATACTTTAAAACATACGCTAACCCCTGCTCTAATCGGGAAAAATCCAATGAATATCGAAAAAATACACGACATGATGGACAATACAATTTACGGTGTTCCAACAGCGAAAGCTGCAATTGATATTGCTTGTTTTGATATAATGGGCAAAAAACTAAATCAACCTGTATATCAATTAATTGGCGGGCGCTATCATGAAGAATTCCCTGTCACTCACGTTTTAAGTATTGCCGATCCTGAAGATATGGCTGAAGAAGCTGCTTCTATGATTCAAAAAGGTTACCAATCTTTCAAAATGAAAGTTGGTACGAATGTAAAAGAAGATGTGAAACGTATTGAAGCTGTACGAGAACGTGTAGGAAATGACATCGCTATTCGCGTTGATGTAAACCAAGGCTGGAAAAATAGCGCAAACGCATTAACAGCACTGCGGTCATTAGGACATTTAAACATTGACTGGATTGAACAACCTGTTATCGCGGACGATATTGATGCCATGGCTCATATTCGTTCTAAGACAGACCTCCCGCTTATGATTGATGAAGGACTAAAAAGTTCTCGTGAAATGCGCCAAATTATTAAATTAGAAGCTGCTGATAAAGTGAATATAAAACTAATGAAATGCGGTGGCATACATCCAGCTGTAAAGCTCGCTCATCAAGCTGAAATGGCCGGCATTGAATGCCAAGTGGGATCAATGGTCGAATCATCTGTTGCCTCTTCCGCAGGATTCCATGTCGCTTTCTCAAAGAAAATCATTACGAGCGTAGAGCTAACAGGACCATTAAAATTCACGAAAGACATCGGAAACTTACATTACGATATACCATTCATTCGCTTAAACGAAAAGCCCGGACTCGGTATTGAAATAAACGAAGATACACTACAAGAACTAACCGTCTTTCAAGACGTTGTACGCTAAAGGAGGACTATCATATGACGGTTCTATACGAAGGAACATTAAAACAAAATAACGAATCATTTCACGTTACATTACTATCACTAGAGCACATCGAACAAATTTTATCACTACAAAACATTGTAGTTGAAGCACTAGAAGATAAAAGTCGTTTACAACCACTCTCACAAGAAGAATTGCAATACATTCTAGAAGGAAACGGCATGATGATCGGTGCTTTTATCGAAAACGAACTCATCGCATTTCGAGCTCTACTCGTCCCTCCTATCGACGATGAACATTTAGGGCTTGATATTGGTTTGCCAGAAAGTGAACTACACCGCGTCATCTATCAAGAAATCTCAAACGTTCATCCGAACTGCCGAGGAAATGGTATGCAAAAAATATTAGCAAAAGTCATTATGGAAGAATTGCAAAAAGAAGACAGCAAATATGATTATGTATGCTGCACCGTTGCTCCTTTTAACATTCCGAGTTTGAAGGATAAATTTGCGCAAGGAATGGAGATTGCTGCGCTGAAGGAAAAGTATGGTGGTAGTCTGCGGTATGTTTTTGTGAAGAAATTGCGCGGAGATAAAGAAAGCGATTTGACGGATGTTCAAAGTATTCTAATGAGTGATGCTAGTGGACAGCAGGCTTTGCTTTCGGAAGGGTATCGTGGGTATGAGATGGAGAAAGTGGATGGGGATTTTGTTGTGAAGTTTGGACGATAATCTATATACTCGAAAAGAGGAGATGTCTGCTGTGACCTCTCCTTTTACTTTCTCTTCATTGAACATATTGATTGCAACTCCAAATATATCAGCGGTTTTCGAAATATATCGGCGCAACTCCAAATATATCAGCGATTTTCGAAATATATCGACTTACCGACAAAGATTGACAATAATCGCAACCTATACAAAGCGCAACATTAAACCGTCATCTTCCAACTAGATAAAGCTAACCAGTTCTCCATTTCCTTATAATCGGGCATTATCTTCCCGACAAGACGCCAAAACGATCGATCATGATTTAAATGAACCATATGACACATTTCATGAACGACTACATAGTCAATTACTCGCTGTGGTGCCATTGCTAGCTTCCAATTGAATGTTAGCTGTAAATTCGAATCGCAAGTACCCCAAGTACGACTACTATCTGTAATACGAATAGAACGTGGTTTTGTTTTGAAATTACTTTGATGCGCTTTAATACTCTTCTCTACTAAAGATTTACACTGCTTATAGTAAAATCGTTTTAAAGCTTGTTGTATTTTCTCATCCTTAAGCTCTTTCACATAAATATGTAACTTATCCCCTTCAAATACTGCGTTGTCTTGCTCAATGCTTGCATCTTGGGAAATCTGTATCGGATACGTATTCCCTAAATACAAAAAGCCTTCTCCTTGATCATAATCCTTTTCCTGTGGTCCATGCGCTCGCTCCTGCATTTCCTTACGTGTTGTCTGAATCCAACCCCACTTCTCTTCTAGCAACTGGACTAAGTATTCAACAGGTGTCCCTTTCGAAGCCTGCACTTCCACATTTCCATACGAATCTACAAAAAGACGCACGGACTTTTTCTTCTTATAAGTTATATGAAAATTAATTGTCTCACCTAAATATGTATGTACCATTTCATCACCTAGCATAGTATTTTTACAAATAAAAAAGAGTAGGATACGAACGTCCTACTCTACCTATTATATCATTTACTGCTTTAACGACCTCATTATCCTCTATACTTTACACCTAATCCCTTAATGAAATTCCTTGCGTATCTATCGCCGCACTCTTTGTAATTTTTATGACCTTTTTTTCTTAATAGAGCGCCTAACTCTCCTTTTGTTACCGTAACGCCTACGCTATCTAATATATCAAGTACATCCTCACTCGTTAAAGATAGTGCGATTTTCATTTTCTTTAGAAGAAGGTTATTGGCACTCTCCTTGCTCTGTACAGGTGCTGGTTGTCCTGGTTTCGGATCTTGCTTTCCTCTTTTTAAAGTAATAAATCCATTTAAAAATGCCTCTAACATCATCATATCGCATGTTTTTACGTACTCATCTTCAGCTACCTCATCATTTTCAGCTTCGTGCTGAGGAGCTCTCTTTATTTTTGTAAGCATATCAACTACGTCTTCTTTCGTTACTTCCATCCCGCCAAGTTTAAAGATTTCTACCATATCTATATCTTTTATATCTAAAGCGTATCGTACTCTTTTTAATATATCGTTGTTGCTCATTGCCATTGGGTTTCCTCCTGAAATGTTGATTATAGTAATGCTTTTAGCATGTGTAAATTAATGTCGTTAAGTTACTACTTTAACATTTTAGGGGGAGGTTTTGTAGTCTTAACCAAATTTATGATTATAGAGGCTATACTACAATCCAAGCAATAATTTGATTCTATAGAAGGGTTACAGTAACTTTTCGGTTCATTTTTTCTTAGTTCATTAGATCTACATTCTATTTTATATTTGTTAACTATAAAAGCAGTGCATTGATTCCTCAAATACACTGCTCGTCTCTTACATTGTTATATTTCTTCTATACAAACTAGAGTTTATGGGTTTCGATGAATTTTATCCATATAGGAGACTATTGCATATCATAAATTAGCCACTTTCCGTCAACTTTCTTCAAATCAATAGTAATATTGTCAGGATTAGGGCCGTATAAAGGTTTTGGAGAGATATCTATCGTAACTTTTAATTTTGCTCTATCTCCAACTTTTCTTTCTTCTATATTCAATATATCTATTGACGCATTTTTTGGAATTCCAATACGTTTTCCAGCTTCTACATCCCAAGGGAGACTCGGATGTATATACTCACCTGCTTTGTTTAAATCTCTTGATTCAAGAGCTTTAAAAAAGCCTTTTACTGTTTCTTGTGGACTATTATTTTGAATTAGAACGTTAACTAATATAACTATAAACACAATCCCAATTATCCACACGTACCAAGGAGATTTTTTTGCAATTCTTATTAATTTTATGTTTTTATCATTTCTATTTTGGGGCGTAATATCGTTATGGAATTCTCCATTATCAAATAGTTCTTCTGATTCATCCAAATTTATTCTCTCTGTACCACAACTAGTACAGTACTTATTTGTTTTCAATAATTTCTTATTACATGCTGTACAATTCATTATTTTATTTCTCCCTGCCCTATTATTAAAATCAAATCCCCAAAGTTTCACATATTAATTTTCTATTATTTTCAATTTTTTTGATGTAGTAGCATTAAAATTACCTGATGAATCCAATTCTGTATGATAAATGTACGTTTTGACTCTAAAATTTTTATGTGGAAACTTTTTATTTACAGCACTTACCACTAAATTGTTAATTTCATTTCCGATTTTCACAGCTTCTTCTACCGTAGACTTATTATCAACTCGAACTTTTATCGGAAAATCAGCTGTATAATACATATTTGGATTATCATACAGCGTTGCTTGAAATAAAAATGGGGCTAATCCGGTTTGTTCAATAAGTAAATCCTTCGTATCATAAACTTTTATATTTGCAATATTCTTTCCTACTTCCGATCCTGCCTCTGCATCAAAGGGTTCTAATTTCTCGTTAGCAACACTTGTTTCATTTCCTACCGCCTTACCCTTATAATTCATTTCAATAAATTTCACATTACCATCCCGGTCACAATCCAACCAAACAGTACCTTCTTTATTTTTGAAAGCCCCATCCACACTTACAGATATGCTACCGCCCCCAGTTCCTGAAAACTTCTCAATCTGCACACTTTCCGCATCATTTCCTCGAACATCATATTTTGCATACCCTTCCGCCTCAGTGCCTTCTGATTCAATTTTAGTACCTAACATAATATCAAGACCTAATAATTTGAAGGCATCCTTATACTTCAAATCTTTTGGCTCTAATAATTCAATCTTAATATGATTAATAATTTTCCCATCACTTTCAAATGTATATTTAGCATAATTATCTACATATAACCATCTAGTTTCCTCTTTTGTTCTTGGGGATGAAAGCGTTCTCTCTAAATCTTCAAGTCGATAAGTTTTTTTTAGGTACATTGCTATTCCACTTAAATTTGAAGTCGAAATATCATTGCTCTCATTCGTCATAATTTTCTTCTCATCTTGCTTAACATTTTGGCTTACTTCTTTTGTTGGTACTGATTCTGTTGATTTTTGACAACCCGATGTAATTAATCCTGCTGTAAGTAAAGCTATTAATACTTTCTTCATAATTTCCCTCCAATTAAAATAAAAAAATTCTGGTAGCTCCTATAAGAAAAAATCTTCAAATCAGAAGAAAATTCCACAGTACTCTAAAATTATTATCGAATATTTAAAAATAACTATTATTCAAAAGATCTTCATACCAATACTAAATAATTAACTTTATAAATTATGTCGAAAGAAGTCGAAAAACAATATTTTTATAATCGGAAATTCAAATTTAATTTTTCCGCTGTTAAATTAATTAATTTGAACATAAAATAGGACCTCCTTACATGCACTCTGCATGTAAGGAGGTCCTATTTAGATAAAAATCATACATTTTCTTAACTTGATGGCCATGCTCAAATAAAGAGATTTTTTATTTCTGTCTATTATTCAGATTACATTTCATACCTCGATAGAGCCTAATGTACTCTACTCCAGCTCTTGTCATTTTTCTCCTTACGAGTATTCGTTAGTTCATTATATTCTCAAAGACTTCTTTTTTCAGCAAGCAGACTGTATCAACAAAAAAACTCAAAACTAAATAAAATAACTACCCACAAATTAATACAATCCATTTCCCTCTATCTTCAAAGTATTACACCGTCTCACTATCCTGAGCCTCACCAACACTATCCTCAAACTTATCCAACAAAGCACGCACCTCATCCGTCGACTTCGTACTCATCAATTGATTTCTCAATTCCGCAGCTCCTGGGAAGCCCTTCACATAAATTTTGAAGAAGCGGTGAAGCCCTGTGATTGAGCGTGGCAGTACTTCTGCATATTGATCTTGTAAATCAAGTTGTAGTCTTAAAAGATCTAGATGTTCTTTACTGCTATGCTCTCTTGGCTCTTTTTCAAACGCAAATGGATTTTTGAAGATGCCTCGTCCGATCATTACGCCATCAATGCCGTATTTTTCAGCAAGTTCCAGTCCCATTTTACGATCAAGGATGTCTCCATTGATTGTTATTAACGTATTGGGTGCAATGCGGTCACGTAATTTTTTGATTTCCGGAATTAGTTCCCAGTGCGCATCTACTTGGCTCATTTCTTCTCTTGTGCGTAAATGAATAGAAAGGTTTGCAATATCTTGTTTGAAAATGTGCGTTAACCAATCTTCCCACTCGCTTAACTCTTTAAAGCCAAGTCGTGTTTTTACGCTGACAGGTAGTCCGCCCGCTTTTGCTGCTTGGATAAGTTCTGCTGCAACGTCTGGACGTAGAATAAGGCCACTACCTTTTCCTCTTGATGCAACGTTCGGAACTGGGCAACCCATGTTAATATCGATACCTTTAAATCCTAGCTCTGCCATACCGATACTCATTTGACGGAAGTATTCAGGATTGTCTCCCCAAATATGTGCTACCATCGGTTGTTCATCTTCTGTAAAAATTAAACGGCCACGTACACTTTTCATACCTTCTGGATGGCAATAGCTATCCGAGTTTGTAAACTCTGTGAAGAATACGTCCGGACGACCTGCTTCACTTACTACGTGACGGAAAACAACGTCTGTCACATCTTCCATTGGTGCAAGTACAAAAAATGGTCGTGGTAATTCACGCCAAAAATTATCTATCATTTCAAATTCAAATCCTCTCACTATGAATACAATTTCAAAATCTTAATTTATAATTTGTGAAAATCAGCAATATTTATTTTAACTAAAATCGCTTATGAATGGTATTTTTGTAAACCAAAAAGCAGGTGGTATAGATTTCCCCTATATCAACTGCTTTCCTATTATACCAACTTAAGCCAAGCCACACACTCCACATGAGTCGTATGCGGGAACATATCAACAGGTTGTACTTCCTGTGTTTTATATCCACCTTCTTCTAGTACTTTTAAGTCACGTGCTAATGTTGCTGGGTTACACGATACGTATACGACGCGTTTTGGCTTCATGTCGATGATTGTATTTAGTAATGCTTCGTCACAGCCTTTACGCGGTGGGTCTACGACCATTGTGTCAGCAATTACGCCTTCTTTGTACCATTTTGGAATGACTACTTCTGCCTCTCCTACGCCAAATTCAGCGTTTGTCATGTTGTTTAGTGCTGCATTTCGGTTTGCGTCTTCAATTGCTTCTGGGACGATTTCAACGCCGTACACTTTTTTCGCTTTTTGCGCTAGGAATAACGAGATTGATCCGATTCCGCAATAGGCATCAATTACTGTTTCGTTACCGTTTAATTTTGCGTATTCTAACGTTTTATCGTATAGCACTTTCGTTTGTTCTGGGTTTACTTGATAGAATGAACGTGCTGAAATCGCAAATTTAATGTCACCGATAAAGTCATAAATATATTCTGATCCGTACAGTACTGTCGTTTTATCTCCGAAGATTACATTCGTACGCTTCGTATTTACGTTTTGAACAATGGATTTTACTTCTGGGAATTTCGCTGCAATTTCTTCAATGATTGCGTTTTTGTTCGGCAATTCTGCTGTACGTGTAATGAAGACAAGCATAATTTCCCCTGTTACTTGTCCGTAACGAGCCATTACGTGACGAAGTGTTCCTTTGTTACGCTCTTCGTTGTACGCAGTGATACCGTGCTTTTCACAAATACGTTTTACTTCTTGAATTAATGTATCGTTTTCTTCTGCCTGAATTAAGCATGATTCCATATTAATGATATCATGCGTTCCTTGGCGATAGAAACCAGCTACAAGTCCGCCTTCACGTTCTCCGATTGGTACTTGTGCTTTATTGCGATATACCCACGGATTTTCCATGCCAAGTACAGGATGAACAGGAACATCACCTAGTCCTCCGATACGTTGCATAACGTCACGTACTTGTTTTTCTTTCGCTTGTAATTGTCCTTCATAAGTTAAGTGCTGAAGCTGACAACCGCCGCACTGATTATATACTGGACATTCAGCATCTTTACGATATGGACTTTCTGTATGAAGCTTCATTAAACGACCAAATGCGAAGTTTTTCTTCACTTTAATAATTTTAATTTGCGCTTCTTCACCTGGTAATCCGTTTTTAACGAAAATAGGATAGCCCTTTACTTTCGCAACACCGGCACCATCATGTGTTAAATCTTCAAATACTACATCTATAAACTCGTTTTTCTCAACTGGTGGCGTCATTTTAGTACTCATTTTCCGACCTCTCTTTTTCATAACACTGCGTTACATTTTATCATACTTATATGGTCTTTTTCTATTGGAAGAAAAAAAGCTATTGACGATACTTCTCTGTTAATGTTACGCTACTACTAATTTAATACGGACGATGTTACCTCATATATACTTGATAATATGGATCGAGAGTTTCTACCCAGCAACCTTAAATTGCTGGACTATGGGGAAAACTAATGAATATTAGCCTATGCGCAAAAAAGGACTCATATTGATTAGCTTTCTCTCATAGATGAAAGTGAATCCATATGGGTCTTTTTTTATTTTTATTTTTCTAAAAGGTCAGACATCTTACGTATGACATAAAACCTCATTCCTTTATTTTTAGTAATATAACGAGCGTTTTATGTACAAACTTTATACGAACTTCTGAAAGGGGCAACTACATGCAATATGTAATGAGCATTATCGGTATTCTTGCCGTGTTAGGTTTATGTTTTGCTTTGTCAAACAACAAAAGTAAAATCAACTTCCGTGCAATTGCAATTATGATTGGTTTCCAAATTTTAATCGGTTGGTTTATGTTTGCTACAAAGGTTGGTCAACAAATCATTATTTTCATTAGTAAAGTTTTCAACAAACTAATTAAACTTGGTACGACAGGTGTCGATTTTCTCTTTAATGGAATTCACAGAGATTTTGTCTTTTTCTTAAACGTATTATTAATTATCGTATTTTTCTCAGCACTACTTTCAATCTTTAGTTATTTAGGTGTTTTACCATTCATCGTTCGTGTTGTCGGCGGTGCAATTTCAAAAATTACTGGTTTGCCACGCGTTGAGTCATTCCACGCAGTAAACTCTGTATTCTTCGGTTCAAGTGAAGCGTTAATCGTTATTAAAAACGATTTACAGCATTTCAATAAAAACCGTATGTTTATCATTTGTTGTTCTGCGATGAGCTCCGTTTCTGCTTCTGTTACAGCATCATACGTAATGATGTTAGATGCAAAATACGTACTAGCAGCTCTTCCGCTAAATTTATTCTCAAGCTTAATCGTTTGTTCGTTATTAACACCAGTTGATACGAAGAAAGAAGATGAAGTGATTCAAAAATTTGATAGAACGCTATTCGGGGACAGCTTTATCGGTGCAATGATTAACGGTGCGCTTGATGGTTTAAAAGTAGCTGGTATCGTTGCCGCATTAATGATCGCCTTTATCGGTGTGATGGAAGTTGTAAACTACGTAATTAGTGCAGCTTCAGGCGCAATGGGACATGCCATTACTTTACAACAAATCTTCGGTTACGTACTTTCTCCATTCGCATTCTTAATGGGTATTCCAACTCAAGATATTATCCCAGCTGGTGGTATTATGGGTACGAAGATTGTTTTAAATGAGTTTGTAGCAATCCTTGATTTAAAAGACACAGCTACAACATTAGCTCCACGTACAGTTGGAATCGTTACAGTATTCTTAATTAGCTTCGCAAGTATTAGCCAAATTGGTGCAATCGTTGGTACAATCCGTGCCCTTTCTGAAAAACAAGGAAGCGTTGTTTCTAAATTTGGTTGGAAAATGCTATTTGCATCAACACTTGCTTCTATTTTATCTGCGACAATCGCTGGATTGTTTATTTAATAAAAAATCACCTTACTTTAACGAGTAAGGTGATTTTTTTGATTATTTATGAAACCGAGTGAAATTCAACTGCTTCTTCTGTATTGATAATCCTATCTTTATATATACCTTTTATTGAAATGTAAATGATAGATTTGTTTATGTTTTTTAACTTTCCTAATGAAAAATGATAAAGCAATCCATTGCTTTTTAAAGTCCACATCTTTCCACTCCATGGACCAGTAGCTTTTTGTTCATCAGACGCCTTGATTTCACCTTCATATTCGCATTCTCCCAAAGGAGTTTTAATTGTATTCTTCTCTGTATCAATTCGAATATTTTTAATTAGATTCAAATTTTCATCAGAGAGAATTTGAATTTCATGATCTTTCTTTTTAAAAAAGAGTTTTCCATCTTTGGTATTTATATATTCTGCATTATCCATTTTATCTATCATAAAATCATATTCTTCTTTTGTAATACCTAAGTTTTGATGATAAGGAAACGTTTTTTTCGGTATAATTTCTTCTTCGGCATACTTCAAATACCAATCTAAATTATTTGTAATACTATCGCTCATTTTATTTCCGATTTTCTCTAATTTCTCTTTTATCTCATAAGGAAATTCAAGTGTCATAATATCCGCCGTCACTTCCGCATTCATAAGATGCGATGGAATATACTCTTCCACGCTATTCGCTTTACTCACTTCACTTTGACAACCAACTATAAATAGCGATATGAAAAAGATATATATTATTTTTTTATATTTCATTTCTATTCTCCACTCCATACATTATTCTTACTTAGTTTTATAGCGGTTTTTATTATAGTATAAAATCTTTATATTTTAATAAAATACATATCCTTATGCAAAATTGCATATTAATAAGTCTTCTTCTTACTTTAAAATTAGCTTAAATTACTTTCCAAATTATACAAATAACAAGTATTAAATGTTATAATTTGTAAAAAACATTGGAGGACCTTATGAAAATTCACGCCCTTTTCGATTTCTTACATTTACTAGTCTTAACCCTGAAAAGCTATTATGTATGGGGAATGCCTATCTATGTCTTCATTATTCCTCTTATCTTTGTAGTCGGTTATATTATTATTAATTCTAATAAGAAACAAAAAAACACATCTATTCAAAGTCACTAATCTATTACATTAATAACCTCCTAAAAATCATATTCCCCTCATTTTCTTCAAATGATATGATGAACAAGGGTATATCCCCACCACTCTTATAGCGGTGGGGATTTTAATGTAAATATGCAACATACTACACAATAGAAGGTGATTTTTATGAGAAAATACGCAGCAATTGCTTTATGTACGTCTGCCATTCTAGCAGGCTGTAATACTAACAATGTAAGTCCAGAACCTAAAAAAGAGAAAAAGGTTCAAGAAGTAGCTAAACAAAAAGAGACTGTACAAGAACAAGGTAAAATTTCTTATACTCCCATCACATACGAATCTACAAACACAAGTATTCATATTACAGACATAAAAGATTCTTTAAATGAAGTACAATATAAAATTTGGCGCACAGCTGATGGCAAGGAAAGTGCTAAATCTTTTTCTTCTAAAGAAAAAGAGAAACAATTCACACTTCCTTTTGATATAAAGGAATTTGAAGGAAAACGCGGTGAGTTCCAAATTGAAGCAACAGGAATGAAAGAAGATGGGAAAACAATCCCGCTTACGAAATCTACTATTACTTTCGAACAAAAGGTTCCTGTTCTTATGTATCACGCAATTGATGATTATCATGGTCAAGGCATTAAAGACTTATTCGTATCACCAGCTAACTTTGAAGCACAAATGAAACATTTAAAGGACAATGGTTATACGCTTTTAACGTTTGAACGCTGGGGCGATATAAATAAAGTAAATAAACCGATTTTCGTTACATTTGATGACGGTATGAAAAATAATATGAATGCATTTCGCATTTTACAAAAGCTAAAAGATGATACTTTTAAACCGGCAGCAACAGAATATATGATTGTTGATAACGTTGATGTAGAAGGAGCATTGTCTACTTCTGAAATAAAAGAAATGGTTGATTCCGGCATTTTCTCGGTGCAATCTCATACTGCAACACATGCAGACTTACCGAAAATTACAAACTATGAGGAAGAGTTAAAAGGTTCAAAAGAAAAGCTAGAAAAAATAACAGGTAAGCCTGTTATCGCGATTGCTTATCCATTCGGTCATGTAGATGATAAGGTTGTTGCAGAAACGAAGAAGTATTATCAATTTGCGACGACGACAAAGCCTGGGCAATTCATTACGAAGGGTGAACCTGATGAATTGTTAAAGATGAAGCGCGTTCGTATACACCATACAACGACTGTAGAGCAGTTTGCTTCTTCAATTAAGTAAATATAAGGGCTCAATACATTTTGAGCTCTCTTTTTACTTTATATTTATATATATTTTTAGAATTTTCTTGTATTATATATAGTAAGAAATCTTTCAAATTAAAGGAGATTATACATATGTCATTTGAACAAACGTTAGAGAAATATGCTGCTCTTGCAGTTAATGTTGGTGTTAATATTCAACCTGGACAAACTTTATCAATTAGTGCACCTCTTGAAGCTGTACAATTTGTACGCCTCGTTACAGAAAAAGCATATAAATCTGGTGCAAAACACGTATATGTAGATTGGAATGATGAGACGTTAACACGCTTAAAATTCGATCTAGCTCCTGAAGAAGCTTTCGCTGAATTTCCATCTTGGAAAGCACATGCTCGTGAAGAATTAGCAAAAGAAGGCGCTGCATTTATGTCTATCTATGCAGAAAACCCTGATTTATTAAAAGGTGTAGAACCATCGCGTATCGCAACAGCTCATAAAGTAGCTGGAGAAGCAATGAAAGTATACCGTGATTACGTACAAGCAGATAAAGTAAGCTGGTGTGTCATTTCTGTTCCTACGAAAGAATGGGCTGCGAAAGTATTCCCTGACGTAGCGCCAGAAGAACAAGAAGCCAAGTTATGGGATGCTATTTTCAAAGCTACTCGTGCTGATTTAGAAAATCCTGTAGAAGCATGGAAAGAACATGATGAAACATTACATACAAAAGTGGATTACTTAAACGAAAAGCATTATAAAGCTCTTCACTATACAGGTCCTGGAACAGATTTAACAATCGAACTTCCAGAAAAACATGTATGGGCTGGTGCTGGTAGCTTAAATGAAAAGAACGTACCATTTATGGCTAATATTCCAACTGAAGAAGTATTTACAATGCCACTTAAAACAGGTGTAAACGGCCAAGTTTCTAGTACAAAACCGTTAGTATTTGCAGGTAATATTATCGATAATTTCACGTTAACATTTGAAAACGGACGTATCGTAGACTATAAAGCTGAAGCTGGTGAAGAAGCTTTAAAACATTTAGTAGAAACAGATGAAGGTTCTCACTTCTTAGGGGAATTAGCTTTAGTACCTCATGACTCACCAATTTCAAACACAAATGTTTTATTCTACAATACACTATTTGACGAAAATGCATCTTGCCACCTTGCGATTGGAAATGCTTACGCATTTAACTTAGTTGGCGGAAAAACAATGTCTAAAGAAGAACTTGCTGAAAACGGCGCAAACGCTAGTATTACACACAACGACTTCATGATTGGATCAGCTGAGCTTGATATTGACGGTATTACTGCTGATGGCAGACATGAGCCTATCTTCCGTAAAGGTAACTGGGCGTTTTAAATTTATTACCATAAAGAAACACATTGGATAATCCAATGTGTTTCTTTATTTATTTGGTTTCAATTCAAATTTTATTGTTCTATTTTCATGCGTAAACTCTGGTCTATACGTAGCGATATACGTATTTTCTTTCGCTACGTCAAATAGCATGATATCTTGAATTTTTTCTTCTGGTGCTAACTTTTTACTAATAAAGCTATCAGGGTTATTATATTCTTTAAATCTTGTACCTTTCTTATCGGTAATCTCAAATTCATAAAATGCAAAAGGCATTTCCTTTTCACTATTATTTTCCACTTTGAAAATAATCCCCAAAATCTCCTCTTTCTTTTTATCCTCATCATAATTTGGATATCCTAATTTAACTGAATCGATAGTTACTTGCAAACCATCTACGTCTACCGTCTCCCCTATTTTATACACTTTATCTTGAACATCTTCTTGTTTACTTTCATTACTATCTTTAGTCTCAGTGCAAGCACTTAAACTAAAAGCTATGCCAGAAATCAAAAAAATTCGACTCACCTTTTTTAACATACTATTTCCCCCACATAAGACAATATTTCATATGTATCATAACAAAATGCTTTACGCTTTCTTGTCATATTTTGTCGTATTAATTGCTAACTGCACAAATAGAAAAAAGCTATCTTCTACAAAAGATAGCTTTCATGATGCCGATGAAACCTTAAGCCCAATGACACCCAAAACAATAAAAAGAATACAAAATGCTTGAAATAAACTAATATGCTCTTTAAAAAAGTACACACTAATGATTGTAATAAGTAACGTTCCAACGCCAGACCAAATGGCATATGCAATGCTTAAGTGGATCTTTTTAACGACGATAGCAAATAAGCTAAAACAAATTCCATAAAATACGAAAATCAGTACACTTGGAACGAGCTTTGTTAAACCATTCGATAATTTCATCGCAATTGTTCCAGCTACTTCAAAAATAATTGTAACAAGTAATAATAGCCAATATACCATACTAGAATCTCCTTCTCTGTTACCTTATAGAGATTCTAGTATACTACTTATAATCCCAATGAAATATATTTAATTTCTAAATATTCCTCGATGCCGAAATGGCCTCCTTCACGACCGATACCACTTTCTTTAAATCCACCAAATGGTGCTTGTGCAACTGATGGAAGACCATCGTTTAGACCGATAATACCGTACTCTAACGCTTCACTAATTTGGAATGCTTGGCTAATGTCTTTCGTGAAAATATACGCAGCTAAACCGTATGGTGTATTGTTTGCACGTTCGATTACTTCATCAACTGTTTTAAATTTCGCAACTGGTGCCACTGGCCCAAATGTTTCTTCATTCATACAAAGCATCGTATCATTTGCCAACCCAATTACAGTCGGTTGAATGAAATGTCCCTCTAACTCTGCGACCTTTTGACCACCATATAAAACTGTTCCACCTTTTTGAATAGCATCTTCAATATGTTCTTGTACTTTTGAAACTGCATTCTCATCAATAAGTGGCCCGACAGTCGTTCCGTCACCGAAACCGTCTCCTACTTTCAACTGCCCTACTGCCTTTTGGAACTTCTCTACAAATACTTCGTATACTTCTTCTTGAACGAATACTCGGTTTGTACATATACACGTTTGTCCTGCATTACGGAATTTCGAACCAATCACCGCTTCTACTGCTTTATCTAAATCTGCATCATTCATTACGATAAACGGAGCGTGTCCCCCTAACTCAAGCGAAACTTTTTTCATCGTTTGCGCCGCACTAGCCATTAACTCTTTCCCGATTTCCGTTGACCCTGTAAAGGACACTTTTCGAACGCGACCATCTTCCATCCATGTATCAGCAATTGCTTTTGCACTACCTGTTACGATATTGATTACGCCCTTTGGAATATCTGCTTCATGGGCTAATTCCGCTAATTTCAATGCAGTTAGCGGCGTTTGACTTGCCGGTTTCACAACGGCTGTACAGCCTGCTGCAAGCGCTGGGGCTACCTTTCTCGTAATCATAGCAGCTGGGAAGTTCCAAGGTGTAATAGCTGCCATAACGCCAACTGGTTGCTTCATAACTAAAATGCGCTTATTCGGATGAGAAGCAGGAATCATTTCACCATATACACGTTTCCCTTCTTCTGCATACCATTCAACAAAACTATTTGCATAATTTACTTCACCAAGCGCTTCTGCAAACGGCTTTCCTTGTTCCTTCGTCATAAGCGCTGCGATCTCTTCTTTATTTTCATCAATAAGCATGAACCACTTTTTTAACTTCGTTGCACGATCTGCTGCCGTTAACTTAGACCACGTTTTAAAAGCTTCATGTGCAGCATCAACAGCTTGCTTTGCCTCTGTTACTCCGCCTTTTGGTACAGTTGCAAATATTTCCTTCGTCGCAGGATTATTTACTTCAATTTGTTCTTGTAGTGTAATCCACTTACCATTTATATACATCGCCTTTTTATCTATACTTACGAAAGTCGCCTTTTTATCCAATGTTTTCTTCCTCCTCTATGAACTTCTTAATTTTCCTAGTAGCAGCAGATTGACTAATTTGCAAAAACTCAGCCACTTTATAACTTGATCCATACGTTTTATACGCTTTAAGAATTATATTTCTCTCTACCTCTTCCAGCATTTTATAAAGGCTTTGCCCCGATTGTTCAACTGCAGCCTCTTGCATAGAGAGTGGCAAATCCTCTACCGTTACAACATCATCAACAGTAATAACAATTCTCTCAATTACATTCTCTATTTCTCTATTGTTCCCTTCCCACGGATATCCAACAAACATTTGTAACGTACTCGGCGCTAGTTTCACATCACGTCCGTACTTTTTATTAAAGTGCTGCAAGTAATGATAAATAAGCGGTAAAATATCTTCTGTTCTTTCCCTAAGCGGGGGAATTGCAATTGGAATGACATTCAGACGATAGTATAAATCTTTCCGAAATGTTCCTTGTTTCACCATCTCGCTTAAATCTCTATTTGTTGCCGCCACAATTCGAACATCCACTTTTTTTAATTCTCTTCCCCCTATAGGACGAAATGTTTTTTCTTGCAATACTTGCAAAAGCTTCGCTTGAATTTCCAGCGGCATTTCACCGATTTCATCTAAAAAAAGAGTTCCTTTATGCGCGGATTCTAATAGTCCTTTTTTCCCTTCACGATTCGCACCTGTAAAAGACCCACCTGAATATCCAAAAAGCTCTGATTCAATTAAATTAGTTGGCAATGCCGCACAATTAATTTCATAGAAACTTTCATGCTTACGGTGACTCACTTCATGTAAATGGCGTACTAATCGACTTTTTCCTACTCCAGTCTCGCCTAAAACGAGAACAGTACTATCCACTACAGATACTTTTTTGATTGTATCGACTATTTTTTGCATAGCTAGACTTTTAAAAATAAGTCCTTCATGCTCATATGTTTCTCTTAATTCTTTTTTATATGTTTTTAGCTGATTATCCATTTCCTCTACCTTTTGACGTAATTGATAGAGTTCAGTAAGGTCGCGAGAATAACTAATCACTCTTCTTAAATTTCCCTCATCATCAAAAACAGGCCTTGTACGAACGTGTAAATACTCTCCTGATTTTGTAGTTTGAACGAGTTCAATTGGCCTCTTTTTTTCAATCACTTCTAATGTCGCTGATGGATAAAAGATTCCATCCTTTTGTAGTTCTTTTACATGCTTACCAACTAACTCTTCGGCAGCTAGTTGGTAGTGCCTTTCACATGTACTATTTACACGCACAACGATCCCTTGCTCATCTGTAACAAAAATTTCGTCAAACGCATATTCAAATACATCTTTTAAATCCATTAACACTCGTTCCTTTTCTGCAACCATCCTAGCCACCCCTAACTTCAAATCCATCGATCCACTTCACTACCTTTATTATAAAGTGAATTTTCTGCATTTAATATAGAGTCAGCTAGAATGTTTGCTATTTATACTTCAGTTTTTAAACGCGAGCGATGTTTGTTTGTTCATAACAAGCTTGCAACGATTCTTCAATTATTGTTAATCCTTCTTCAAGTTGCTCATCTGTAATAACTAAAGGCATTAACACACGGATAACATTTCCATATGTTCCTGCTGATAATAACAGTAACCCACGCTTATTTGCTTCTGTACATAGATTAGCTGTTAACGCTTTGTCAGGTGCTTTCGTCTTACGATCTTGAACGACCTCAAATGCACACATTGCTCCTAACCCACGCACATCACCGATGCAATGATATTTATTTTTCATCTCTTCGAATCGGTTCATTACGACTTTTCCTAATTCTATCGCTCTATCATTTAATTTCTCATTTTCTATTACATCGAGAACAGCTAATGCAGCCGCACATCCTAATGGACTTCCTGCATACGTTCCACCAAGTTCACCTGGTGCAGACTCATTCATAATTTCTTTACGTCCAATGACACCACTTATCGGTACACCAGCACCTAATGATTTAGACACTGTAATTAAATCTGGAACGACATCATAGTGATCAATTGCAAAATATTTTCCTGTACGACTAAAGCCTGTTTGTATTTCATCCGCTACAAATAAGATGCCGTTCTCTGAACAAATGCGGCGTACT
The DNA here is from genome assembly GCF_001836235.1 of Bacillus sp. HMSC036E02. NCBI lineage: Bacteria > Bacillati > Bacillota > Bacilli > Caryophanales > Bacillaceae > Bacillus > Bacillus sp. HMSC036E02. The sequence continues at coordinate 94,151 of NZ_KV827882.1, forward strand.
TCTTGAACAAATTTCTTACTTGGGACGATAAATCCACCTTCCCCTTGAACAGGTTCCATTACAACAGCTGCAATTGTTTCTGGTGCTACTTCCGATATGAAGAAGTTCGTAAACTCTTCAATAATAAAATCATCATACTGCTCTTCCGTTAATCCCTCTGGGCGACGGTATTCGTATGGAAATGGCGCTTTATATACTTCTGGAGCAAAGGGACCAAACCCAAATTTATATGGCTTCACTTTACTTGTCATCGTCATTGTCATTAATGTACGCCCGTGGAAACCTTTAGAAAATGCGATAATACCAGGTCTCTTCGTATATTTACGAGCGATCTTCACCGCGTTCTCAACTGCTTCTGCACCACTATTTAAAAAGAGGACTTGCTTATCGAAACTTCCCGGTGCCAATGCCGCAAGCTTTTCCGCTAATTCAATATATGGCTCATACATCATGACATTAAATCCAGTATGAATGTATTGATCGACTTGTTTATGGAGCGCTTCTTTAACCGTTGGATGACAATGCCCTACGTTAATTGTCCCAATTGCTCCTGCAAAATCAATGTACTGATTACCATCAACATCTGTTACAAGAGCACCATTTGCAGATTGTACAAACGTTGGGATGCCGTTACTTACTCCTTTTGGTACTATATTTTGACGGCGTTCTAATAAAGATGCCGCTTTCGGTCCTGGAATTTGTTCATTTATTTTAGCAAATTTTTTTGTGTTCATTGCGTACCCCATCCTTTTCTTTACATTGTTTTCTCTTTTTATTGCAAAATGTATGCCAACTTTCTTTTCTAGCATTTATCCTATATTCTTTGTATCCAGGCATAAAAAATAAGTCTACAAAGACTCATTAAGAGTCTTTATAGACTTATTTTCCTTACACATTAGACTTTTCTTTCTCCCAGAAAAACTCACCCGATTGAGAAATAAACTCTTCAACAGAATCTAACACTAAATCAGCAAGTGGTTCTAATGTTGGACGGTCTCCCGTACCAGATAGCACCCCAATTGCATAGCAATCGCCATTTTGGGCTAAATGTAAATCAGTTGGCGTATCTCCAACAACCGCAACCTCACATGATGCTAAATTAAATTTCTCACAAAACACTTCTATAATCTTTTTATCTGGTTTTTGCGCAGGGAATGTATCCGAGGCTATAATATAATCAAAAAAGTTCTCCAACTTATATTGTTTTAAAAATAATTCTGTTGGTGCGAAATCATCCGCCGTGACAACCCCTAATATAAATCCTTTATCTTTTAATGCCTGTAACACTTTCGGTAAGTCTGCTGTCATTTTCATATGCGAACGATGCTCATACATAAGGGAAAATAACTTCTCACTTACCCACTGATGCATCTCTTCTTCTCTAGCAGACTCAATATAATTACAAAGCCCCTTCGCTACATCAAGGCTTGTTCCAGCAGCTATTGCACTCCTTGGATTAACAAATGCTCCCTCTACACCAATCTCTTCTAATAAGGTCTGCCGCATTGTACTTGGTAAATGATATAAACTTATACATTCAGCTACAAGTTCTTCAGCTACTTTTATCCATATTGAATGAAAATCCATTAATGTCCCATCTTTATCAAATAATATTGCTTTTACCTTCTCCATAGCACCGATACGATAAACTTAACTAAATCTATACAATTCAATCAAATTCACACAAGTTAGTGCTTCATCGTGTTCTCGCAGCCCCAAAGGGACGAGGGGTATAACACTCCACACGAGGCAGTATCGTTACCTCCTATTATCAAGCTTTTATTTTACCCATCTTGATAAATTTATCGAAGCATTTAAATCTCTATCGTGATGGCTATTACATGAAGCACAACGCCACTCACGTATTTTTAAACTCCACTGTCCTTCTGGTTGAACTGAATGGTCGTATTTCATGCCGCAACATGAACAAATCTTGCTTGAGGCGAACCATTTATCAGCTTTTACATACGCAATGCCATACTTCTCGCACTTGTATGACAAACATTGAAAGAAGAAGTTTAATTTTTGAAATGAAAATGCTTTCGATAGTTTTTTGTTTTTTAACAGGTTTGAAATAGATAAGTCTTCCACAACAATTCTCATTGGTTTGGTTTTCACCAATTTAGCTGTTGCTTGATGGATATGGTTATTTCGGATATTCGTAATTTTCCTAGATAACCGCAGGTGCTCAGCTTTCGCTTTTTCATATCCGGCAGATTGAATTTTTACACCTTTTTTAAATCTCCTAGACATATCTCTTTGTGCTGACTTTTTCCTTTTCAAAAGTTTTTTAACCTTAGCATCTTTGTTTATATTTCGTTCTTTCGTACCATTAGAAGCTACAAACAGCTCTTTTAAACCAACATCCACACCAATCGACTCATTGGTTAGTTCTTGTGATTCAAAGTCTTCTTGGAACCCTACACTAATCCACCAGTGACGACCATCAAAGGTAACTCTTGGATTGGATGGCTTTTTGTTTCTTGGTAGTTGTTGGCTTGTTTTCACTTCTCCAATAGACTGAATATCAACTACTTTCTTTCCTATAATCAGTCTTTCATAATTGGCATAAAACCCTTGAATTAAATCTTTTTTGGATTTATAAGAAGTGTGATAACCATTTTTGTACTTTTTGAACGAATGTTTTCGCGCCTTGTCAAAATCTTTTGAAGCCTGTTTAGGAACTTGTGCGTTGATGTCATGTAACCACTCATATCTCTTTCGCTTCTTGATCTTTGTAAATCGTTTCTGTAAAGCTAACTGTGAAACAGATTTTCCAAATAGCTTATAATATCTATCACTTATTCTTTTACAATAGTTATAAGCAAATCTTGCAGCACCAGCATGGTTTCTAAGCACTTTTTCTTGTTCAGGCGTTGGAATCAGTCTAACCTTCTTCGCCAATATCATCAGAATGTAACTCCTTTAATGAAAGATTTGTTCTTCTGAATCGTAGCGTGTTCCACCAGCATTCTCCTGAGACCACTCGGATGCAAACCTGTTAATTCCGATACTTGACTAACTCGTGAAAATTTCATTATTATTCTCACCTCATCGAACCAAACATAGCACGTACGTTCGATAAAATCAATAAAGTTTGATAGATTCAATAAAATTTATCTTGTTCAACTAAGGGCGCAATTCCTTAGCCAGTTCTCTTATGAACTTCTCATGTTTTCACATGAGCGCAGACTATATGTTTATCTCTTTAGAGATAGAGGATTTTTCCACCACCATAGGCTTGTGATGTACTCTCGTCAGTTATACGAGATAGTCGTTGAACGTTCATCCTATCACTTTTGACTTAGATGATTCGAGGCGGAAGACCCATTGTTCTAGTGTTTAGGATTTAACCTTGCACCATCTGATTGATTTTTTCTGCTTTCGCAACATTCACGCTCGCTATTTCTAGCCACGTTGTAGTTCAATCAGCTTTAGGGATTGCCCGCAGTTAACCCTCACTACTAGCCAATCACTTGACTAGCAGGGCTTACTGATATATTTAATTAACATTGGTTATAATCGGTTAAATAAATCGTAACAGTTAGTTACCCTACCTCTCATTTCTTATCTCTTCCAGTGTATCAATAAAGTATGGATGTAAAATAAAAGAATTGTAAAAATACCATAAAAATCAAACTAACTCCCAATTTACAATTCATTTTAACAAAGTAAAAAAGGATGCCTTTACAGGGCATCCTCTTGATGTTCAGGAACAAATAGTTCTAAACAATGATATATATTTTCGAATTCCATCGGTGCATCTCCACCATACTCACCATCTAAATTAATCATTAGTTTATCTGGTGAATGTACTTTAATTCGGTTCGCTTGTGTATATAACACTTTTGGATTATTAATATGTTCACCACGTTGTGCTTGTGTTGCTGCTTTAATTAAATCAGCGATAGAACCTTTTTTCAGTACTAATAGGTCAAATAACCCATCGTTAATAGATGCATACGGTGCTACCTTTTCAAATCCACCTACTGAACGAGTATTCGTAATTAAAAACATCGTAATTTCTTCTTGTAGTAACTTTCCATCATACTCAATTTCAACATATGTCGGATGCAATGATGGTAACATCTCGATACCTTTTAGGTAATAAGCAAGTTGTCCTAATACTGTCTTTAACTTACTCGGTACTTCGTATGTTAATTCTGTAATACGACCGCCACCAGCGATGTTAATAAAATATGTATCGTTCGCTCTACCGAGGTCTAATGGCACTGTTTTTCCTTCGCAAATAATATCTGCTGCCTCTTCAATAGAACGAGGTACACCAATTGCACGTGCAAAGTCATTTGTCGTTCCAACTGGAATAATTCCAAATTTCGGACGGAATTCATGCCCAACTAAACCGTTTACTACTTCATTTAATGTACCGTCGCCACCAGCCGCAATAACAACATCAAACTTACGATCCGCAGCTTGCCTCGCCGCCACAGTAGCGTCTCCAGGACCCGTTGTCGCATGACAAGATGTCTCATAGCCAGCTTGTTCTAATTTTTGTAATACTTCTGGTAAGCTCTTCTTAAATAGCTCACGCCCAGAAGTAGGATTATAAATAATTCTTGCTCGCTTCATCATTTATTAGCACAGGAAATTTCTTTATGTATCGAAAAAGAACATACTGAACTTCTATTCAGTATTCCCATGCCTACCTCCTCTCATCTTGCTATCCTTCTTTTATCCCGCTCAAACAGGCAGTAAGAACCCGATTCGTGTAGTCCATCAAAAGTAAATATTCATTTCAATGGTTTTTTTATTTGACTCCAAAATTTATCCCGCTATTTGCGGGCAGTAAATGCCCGATTGGTGAGGGCTAATAATCAATGGTGGATGAACCTCCTACTGATTAAAGTTTCACTTTATTTCTATCCATTCTTCCATAAAAATTTACATATAACGAATAATAACTATCTATTATTTCATGAGATGAAAAAAACCTCTATGTTTAGATTTATCATTATTCCCACCTTTTTGCAACTATCATACCATAGTTGCTATACAAACATTTTTCCACTTTTGACAGTTAATCAAACGTTTGTTTAAACGATTTTGTCTCATTTAAACAAACGTTTGATTAACCTAGAAAAACACCCATGTACGGGTGTTTTTCTGCTTAATCTTTAAAAGTCACTACTATTATCGCTTATTAATCTCTTCAAGTAAGATTTTGTTAACAAGTGGTGGATTTGCTTGTCCTTTTGTAGCTTTCATAATTTGACCAACTAAGAAGCCAATTGCACGGTCTTTACCGTTTTTAAAGTCTTCGATAGATTGCTCATTATTATCAAGAATTTCTGTTACAACTTTACGAAGTGTACCCTCATCAGAAATTTGAACAAGACCTTTCGCTTTAACGATTTCTTCTGGGTCTCCACCTTTTTCAATTAATTCATTAAATACTTTCTTCGCGATTTTAGAAGAAATTGTACCTTTTTCAATTAATTGAACCATTTTAGATAAACCAGCAGGCGTTAATGCAACGTCTTTTAATTCTTTTTGTTGTTTGTTTAAGTATGCAAGTACTTCACCCATTAACCAGTTCGATGTTAATTTCGCATCAGCACCGTCTGCAACAGTTGCTTCAAAGAAATCAGACATTTCTTTCGTTAATGTTAACACGTGTGCATCATAAGCTGGTAAGCCTAGTTCTGCAACGTAGCGAGCTTTACGTGCATCTGGAAGTTCTGGAATAGAAGCTCGAACTGCTTCTTTCCACTCATCATCGATGTAAAGTTCAACTAAGTCTGGCTCCGGGAAGTAACGGTAATCGTCAGATCCTTCTTTCACACGCATTAAGATTGTTTTCTTCGTTGCTTCATCATAACGACGTGTTTCTTGTTGGATGATGCCACCAGATAACAGTTCTTTTTCTTGGCGCACTTGCTCATGCTCAAGACCTTTTTGTACGTAAGTGAATGAGTTTAAGTTTTTCAGTTCCGCTTTTGTACCGAACTTCTCTTGTCCAACTGGACGAAGAGAAATGTTCGCATCACAACGTAAGGAACCTTCTTCCATCTTACAATCAGATACACCAGTGTATTGAATGATTGATTTTAACTTCTCTAAGTATGCATATGCTTCTTCTGGCGTACGCATATCTGGCTCAGATACGATCTCGATTAAAGGCATACCTTGACGGTTGTAGTCTACTAATGAACCATCAGCTGTATGCGTTGATTTACCAGCATCTTCTTCTAAATGAAGACGTGTAATACCGATACGTTTCTTTTTACCGTCTACTTCGATTTCAATCCAACCATTTTCACCAATTGGCTTATCAAATTGAGAGATTTGGTAAGCTTTCGGGTTATCTGGATAGAAATAGTTTTTACGGTCAAACTTCGTTTCCGTTGCGATTTCACAGTTTAATGCCATTGCAGCTTTCATTGCAAAGTTAACTGCTTCTTTATTTAAAGTAGGAAGTACCCCTGGGTATCCTAAGTCAATTACACTTGTTTGTGTATTTGGCTCCGCTCCGAATTCTGTTGGACTCGCAGAGAAAATTTTCGAATTTGTTTTTAACTCAACGTGAACCTCTAAACCAATAATTGTTTCTAAATTCATCTATGCTCGCCTCCTTACAGACTTGCTTTTTTTGTATGATAGTCTGTTGCTTGCTCAAACGCATGTGCAACGCGGTAAATTGTCGCTTCATCGAAGTGTTTACCAATGATTTGTAGACCAAGTGGCATGTTGTTAGCACCGAATCCACATGGAACGGAAATCGCTGGAACACCCGCTAAGTTTACTGGGATTGTTAAAATGTCATTTGCATACATTGTCATTGGATCATCAACTTTTTCGCCCACTTTAAATGCCGGAGTTGGCGTTGTTGGTCCAATAATAACATCATAGTTAGCAAATACATTTTCAAAGTCGTTTTTAATTAATGTACGTACTTGTTGTGCTTTCTTGTAATATGCATCATAGTAACCAGAGCTAAGCGCAAATGTACCAAGCATAATACGACGTTTAACTTCATCACCGAAACCTTCACTACGTGTGTTTTTGTAAAGATCTAATAAGTTATTTACATTATCAGAACGAACACCGTAACGCACGCCATCAAAGCGTGAAAGGTTCGCAGATGCTTCAGAAGAAGATAGTAAGTAATACGTTGCTAGAGCGTATTTAGAGTGTGGAAGCGATACTTCCTCCCAAGTTGCGCCCATACCTTCTAATACTTTTAAAGCAGCTAGTACTGACTCACGAGCTTCTTCGCCAACACCTTCGCCTAAGTATTCTTTCGGTACAGCAATGCGTAAACCTTTAACATCGCCTGTTAAACCAGCTAAATAGTTTCCAACTTCAACGTTTGCAGAAGTTGCATCCATGCGGTCAATACCTGAAATAGCTTGTAATAAGTATGCATTGTCTTCTACTGTACGTGTAATCGGTCCGATTTGGTCAAGTGAAGATGCAAATGCTACTAATCCGTAACGAGATACGCGTCCATAAGTTGGTTTTAAACCTACAACACCGCAATATGCAGCTGGCTGACGGATAGAACCACCCGTATCAGAACCTAGAGAGAATAGTACTTCTCCTGCTGCTACAGCTGCTGCAGAACCACCACTAGATCCGCCCGGAACGTAATCTAAGTTCCATGGGTTTTTCGTAGCGTAGAATCCTGAGTTTTCATTTGAAGAACCCATTGCGAACTCGTCCATGTTTAATTTACCAATTGTAATTGTGTCAGCAGCTTTTAGCTTTTGCACAACTGTCGCATCATAAATTGGATCGAAGTTTGCTAACATTTTGCTCGCACAAGTTGTACGAAGACCGTTAGTTACAATGTTATCTTTTACACCAATTGGCATACCGAATAATAAACCATTATCTTCAGCGCCGATTTTTGCATCTAATTCTTTCGCTTTTGCGCGTGCATTTTCTTCATCTAATGTAAGAAAAGCTTTTACGTTATCTTCAACATCCGCAATACGTTTGTAAGATTCTTCTACTAAATCCGTAACGGAAATTTCTTTGCTGTTTAACTTCTTATGTAACTCTGATACTGAATGATCAAATAATGACATCGAAATTCCCCTCCTCTATTCTAATACTGCTGGAACACGGATTTGATTATCTTTGTGATCCGGTGCATTTTTTAATACTTCTTCAACTGGTAAACCTTTTTCTGGTACATCTTCACGCATAACATTTTTCATAGTTAATACATGAGTTGTTGGTTTTACATCTGTTGTATCTAATTCATTTAACTGTTCTGCAAATGTAACAATTGCATCTAGTTGTTTTTGAAATTTTTCTGCTTCTTGATCAGTAATTGCAAGACGTGCTAAATGTGCTACGTGCTTTACATTCTCAACGGAAATTCTTGACACGGCTAGGCCACCTCCATAATATATCGTTCAATCTACAATACTATTGATGATACCAAATTTTCAGTACTTCAAGCAAGTCAACACAGAGTACTTACGCCATTTTTACATAAAAAAAGAAAGGCAAATGCCTTTCTTTACAATTTACTCTTTATCTAACGGTTTATTTTTCGGAAATCTCTCGTTATCTTCTTCATTATCACGAATTGTTTTTTGTAATACAAAACAAGACATCGTTAAAAATAATGTTCCAATTAAATAGTATCCTTTTACACTAAGCGTTTCATCTAACGTATAAATCCCAATTAGCATACCTGAAAGCGCACAAACAAATGAAGTCCATGCTAAAAACGTGAACGCTTGCGTATTACGTCTTCTCATCGTTCTCCCCCTCGTTAGCTGTATACCCATTATAGATAAGTATATTTACCATGATGGATTTTTATGTAAATTCTAGTTTTATATTTATAAATCTATCATAAAAGAATACTATTTTAAAGAAAGTTTTCTGCCTAATCTGAAAAAACAATTAAAATCATTGACAATTATTTCTATTCTACATAAAATAAAAATAAATATTACGAACCTCGAAATATACGGGAGTGGAATTAATTGTTGCAATATGAACATTTTTTAGACTTACTGCTAGATAACGCCAAGAAACTTTTCTATCCTGAAGAATGGGTAAGCCTAGATTTAACACTTTCTAAAACAGAAGTATTTTGTTTACTTTGGATGGAACGAAATACAGATATTACAATGACGAAAATTGCTGATCTTCTTGATATACCGATGAGTACAACAACGGGCGTTGTAAATCGCCTTGTAAAAAAGGGATTTATTGAACGCTACCGTGATGAAAATGACCGACGTATTGTATTAATTCGGTTAACAGAAAACGGCGTAATGCTCGTTCAAGAAGTAAAACAAAATGCGGCCCATTACTTTAGCTTAGTAACAGAAGCATTATCAGAAGAAGAAAAAGCATTCTTACTACAAATCTTCCAAAAAATCATGAATCACATCGCTACGTCACAGCAGAAAACAGAAGAAAAAGTTTCTACACCTAAAATGAAAAACATTCCGATTGAATAAAACCCTGTCTGGGTTTTTATTCAACTATTTACTTCGACACTCGTAATATTCGGCATTCGAAACAAAGGGGATATGAATGATGAGAATTATCTTGTATACAGGTAAAGGCGGCGTAGGAAAAACTAGCATTTCAGCAGCAACAGCAATTCAAAGTGCGAAACAAGGATTAAAAACATTAGTAATGAGCACAGATCCTGCTCATAGTTTAGGAGATTCATTTGGTATAAAGCTATCTTCTGAACCACTAGAAATTCGTGAAAATTTGTGGGCACAAGAAATTAATACGATTTATGAAATGGAAAAAGGCTGGGGAAAATTACAGAAATATATTACACTACTCTTCACTTCCAAAGCAGCTGATGATATTACAACAGAAGAGTTAACGATGTTTCCTGGTATGGAAGATTTAATTAGCCTACTTCGCGTACTCGATTATTATAAACAAAACACATATGATGTTATTATCATTGATTGTGCTCCAACAGGAGAAACATTAGCAATGCTAAGCTTTCCAGACATGCTCGGCTGGTGGATGGAAAAATTATTTCCTATTAAAAGAAAAGTTTTAAAAGTCGTTCGTCCTGTAGCTCAACCACTCCTTGGTGTCCCTCTTCCAACCGACGATATTATGGACGAATTAACAAGTACACTTGAACAGCTCGGAGAAATGAGAGATATTTTATCAAATCGAGAAGTAACAAGTATCCGCATCGTTGTAAATCCTGAAAAAATGGTCATTAAAGAAGCCCAGCGTAGCTTTACTTATTTGAATTTATACGATTATAACGTAGATGCTATTATGATTAACCGCGTCATCCCTAACACTGTCACCGATCCTTATTTTCAGGCATGGAAAGATACACAGAAGAAATATAAAACATTAATTCAAGATAGTTTTCAACCCCTTCCTATTTACGAATCTCCAATGTTTGAACAAGAAGTTGTTGGTTTGTCTATGTTAGAACGTGTAGGAGATTCTTTATTTAAAACTGATCATTCCCCTACAGAAGTGAAATTTAACGGGCGCACTCAATATGTAAAAAAGGATGGCGATGAGTATATTTTCGTTCTGTCCATTCCCTTCTCAAACAAAAGTGAACTTTCCTTAAATCAAAAAGGTGATGAACTTATTATTCGAGCGGGTTCTGTTAAACGGAACATCACGTTACCAAAAACATTAACACACCTTTCTATTCAAGGAGCAAAATTTGAAGAAGATGTACTAAATATTCGGTTTGGAGGTGTAGTACATGCATGAGGAATTACTACGAAGGGTAATTCGTACAAAAGTAAAAGTCGGGATGCATATATTAGAAGAGCTACCTAATCCAATCCAACAATCAGCTAAGCAAATATTAAATATTTTACAAGAGGAACTAGCTGCTTATCTGAAAGAACGAGAGCATCATGAAGTTAATTTAAAAAATATCATAATTGAATAACCATCTCTGTATAGAGGGCCTTTTTTTAGGCTTTCTATACTTTATTGGAGTGATGTAAATTGATGAAAAAACATTCCACTACTATATTCTGGATCATTCCTTTATTATTTTTCATTCATAACCTTGAAGAAGCTTTCCAAATGCCACAATACCTTGCTAATCAATTTTCAATCCGTCTTATAACTAGCCAACAATTTTTCATCGCCATTTCCGTATTAACAATCTTTGTATTACTTATCGTCTTTCTATATCAACTTAACTTCTTGTCTTCTATATGCTGGATTATTTTTATACAAGGGGCCATCTTCTTCAACTCTGTTCAACATATTATTTTGTTTTTCATTTATCGCTCTTATAACCCCGGCGTAATATCAGCATTTTTCATTACTCTCTTTTCTATTTTCTTTTTTTTATCAAAAAAACACTTAATTCATCCAAAGCAATTCGTAATTACACTCCTTTTCAGCTTATTTTCTTATCCCATTATAATTTGGATCACCTTACTGTTCGCTAGCTACTTTCATTCATAAAAAAAGACCTGGAAAATTCCTGGTCTATCACTCTACTTAACAAACATTGGATTCTACGTTATACAAAATTGGAAGGTACAGAATTAGGGTTCGTTTGTTAAGTTTATATGTTGAACGAACTAACAGCGGAGGGGTTCCTTCTGTTAGTCCATTAAACCCAATGATTATTTTACGATTTTTTCAAGCTCATCAAGTGAAAGATCTACTGAAATGGAACCATCATTTGTTTCTTTCTTAATTGCATCTGTTACTTCTTTTGAATGATATAGTTCAATTACTTTTTTCAATGTTGGATCATCTTTATCTTTCGTACGAGCTGCAAAAATATTAATATATGGCTTCGCATTTTCATTCTTTGGATCTTCTAAGAAAATAGGATCCTTCGCTGGATCTAATCCAGCTTGACCAGCAACACCGTTATTAATAACTGATGCTGCAACATCTTTTAACACACGAGGTGTTTGCTGTGCGATAACCGGTGTAATTTTTAATTTCTTCGGATTTTCAGCAATACCACTTGGATCTCCAAATAGACCAAAGTCTTTTTTAAGCTTTAATAATCCAGCTGCATCAAGAAGTTTTAATGCACGTGCTTGGTTCGTTGGATCGTTTGGAATTGCAATTTCTGAACCATCTGGGATTTCATTTGCTTTCTTATATTTTTCAGAGTATAAACCCATTGGCGCAATTTGCGTTGTACCAACAGCTGTAATATCTAACTTATGCTCTTTTTTAAATTGCTCTAAGAAAGCAATATGCTGGAATGAGTTTAATTCAATATCTCCATCAGCTAACGCTTTATTTGGCGTTGTGTAATCAGAGAACTCCACCAGTTTAATCTTAATCCCTTCTTTTTCAGCTTTTTTCTTCAAAATTTCCCAAGCGTCTCCATCCGTTCCAGTTACACCGACGCGAACTACTTTTTCTTTCGCTCCTGCACCCGTGTCTCCACTTGAGCAGCCGCTTAATGCTGAGACTCCTACAATCGCTGATAATGCAAATGCTAAAATTTTCTTCATTTTCTTTTCCTCTCTTCCTTTTTATGATCTGCGTAACAAGACTTTCGCAAAGTAGTTTCCTAAATTTTGAGCTATCTGTACGAGAATGATAAGTAACACGACCGTTACGAACATAACTGATGTATCAAAACGTTGATAACCATATGTCATTGCCAAGTCACCAAGACCTCCACCACCGACAAGCCCAGCAACTGCAGAAAATTCAATTAAACCAACTGTCATAAATGTGACACCTAAGATTAATGGTGCTAACGCTTCTGGTACAAGGATTTCAAAAACAATTCTAATTGGCGAGGCGCCCATTGCTTGCGCTGCTTCAATTACTCCTTTCGGAACGGAAACAAGGTTTGTTTCAACCATTCTAGCAATACCAATTGATGCGACTAACGTCATCGGGAAAATTGCCGCTGCTGTTCCAATCGTCGTTCCGATAACACTTCTTGTTAGTGGACTTAAAGCTACTAAAAAGATAATGAATGGTACCGGACGAATTGTATTAATTATGATGTTAAGAATAGAAAAGACCCATTTATTTTCTAAAAAGTTTCCTTTTCTCGTTACATATAAAAGTAAACCTAGAGGTATACCCAGAATTGTAGCGAATATAAGGGTTACAATTACCATTAAGAGGGTATCCCCCGTCGCATCTAGTATGCGCGGCCAAAATATACTCCAATCAACTCGCATGAGCTTCTACCTCCTTCAGCTGCACTTGCAGTCTTAGATGTTGTAATGCTTTTTGAATTTCCCTCTGCTCACCTTGCAACTCTACAAGAAGATTTCCAAATAGCACATTTTGAAGTTCAATAATATTTCCGTACAGTACATTTACATCGACGTTATAGTTTTTTGCGATATATGATAGTACCGGCTGTCCTGTCTCCTCACCAGTAAATGTTAGACGATAAATTTGACCACCATTTTGAATTTTCGCTAGAACACTTTCCGGTAAATGATCATTAATGACAGAACGTACAAAGTTTTGAGTCGTCTTTGTTTTTGGTTGCGTGAAAACATCAAACAGTTTTCCTTCTTCAATAACTTTCCCCTTCTCCATTACAGCTACACGGTGACAAATTTCTTTCACAACATGCATTTCATGTGTAATAAGAAGAATTGTTAAATTGTATTCTCGATTTACTTTCTTTAATAAGTTTAGAATTTCTGTCGTTGTTTCTGGATCTAAGGCTGATGTTGCCTCATCACATATAAGAATATCTGGCGATGTCGCAAGTGCTCTAGCAATGCCCACACGCTGCTTTTGCCCACCTGATAGCTGCTCTGGATAATAGTTTGCTTTATCTTCTAACCCTACAAACTTCAGCAGTTCATTTACTCTTTCTTTTATCTCATTCTTTGGTACTTTCGCTAACTTTAATGGATAAGCAATATTTCCAAATACTGTTCTTGAATTAAATAAATTAAAACTTTGAAAAATCATTCCAATTCTTTGTCTTAGTTTACGCAATTCTTTCGTCGATAATGATGTAATATCTTTATCATCTATTGAAATCGTTCCTGCCGTCGGTCTCTCTAACATATTTACTAGGCGTAATAACGTACTCTTTCCAGCGCCACTAAAACCGATAATGCCAAAAATTTCGCCTTTCTCAACTGATAATGTTACATCCTCCACCGCATGAACAGATTGGCCAGCTGATTCATACACTTTACTTACATTGGTAAAAGAAATCATTTTTTCCCTCCTATATGCTGTAAAAACTTGAAGCAGAGCTTTCGAGGTAAAATAAAAAGTGCTCTCCTTCTTATCAACCATAAAGATAAGAAGGAGAGCACTTATATGTACTCGTTCACATCTTCTCATCTTCCAAGCCTTTATATGGCTTGCTGGAGTTAGCACGGTATTAAAAAACCCGTTGCTGAGGTATCGTAGGGCCAGTCCCTCCACCTCTCTGGATAAGAATGTATCGATTTAATTGTCATTTAATTAATTCTCATTATAGAACTCAGAATAATAAGAGTCAATACATTTTTTAGAAAAATATTAATTATTCCTTTATTAAAATTTTCAGATGAAAATTCATGAGAAAATAGTAACTTTCAAGGTTATTTAAAATTCTTCTTCCTCATATTTTTAAACAGGAGAATCCTCTCCACGAATTGAATAAATTTATTTGAATATGAAACTCGGAGGCAGATAAATATATGAAAACAGCTCTTTTACTCGTCGATATTCAAAACGATTATTTTCCAAATGGAAAGATGGAATTGCGTAATCCAGTAGAAGCAAGCGAATATGCTAATCAGTTATTACAATACTTTAGAACAAACAGCGAACCTATTTTTCATATCCAACACGTAGCTATAAAAGATGACGCTACTTTTTTCCTACCTAATACAGAAGGTGTACATATTCACGAAAGCGTACGTCCACTTAGAGAAGAAACAGTTATAGTCAAACATTATCCAAATAGCTTCCGAGAAACTAATCTTCTAGAGCAATTACAGCGTTTAGACATTGAACATGTCGTTGTATGCGGGATGATGACTCATATGTGTATTGATGCTACAGTAAGGGCTGCATTCGATTTTGGCTTTCAATGTACCGTTATACATGATGCTTGTGCTACAAAAGACCTTTCTTTTAAGAACGCTACTATACCAGCTGTTTATATTCATAATACAATTTTAGCTAGTTTAAATGGTGTATATGCAAATGTAATAAGCACGCAAGAATTTTTAGCTACATAAAAAAACACTCCTTTCAGTGAGCAAAACCGAAAGGAGTGTTCCTTGTCGAACCATAGATTTTCTTTCAAATTGTATTATACAGGAAATTCTCAAAATGAATACTAAAAAATATGACTAATAAGTCAACTTTTCTCATTATTTTATTTCTGTTTACATGTTTATCCCGCTATTAATAGGTTTTAGCTCATTCTCTTCGAACGACGGTAATATATGGGGTTTCAATTTTAAAAGGAGCTCTTCACATTCTGTGAAGAGCTCCTCTACTATTTCTTATAAAGTTTCAGAAGTAGTTTTTGCTTGCATGTGAAGTGCTAAATAATCAGGTCCACCAGCTTTAGAGTCTGTACCAGACATGTTAAAGCCACCGAATGGCTGGTAACCTACGATTGCACCAGTACATCCACGGTTGAAGTATAAGTTACCAACGTGGAAGTCTTCGCGTGCTTTTTCAATATGGTCACGGTTGTTAGTAATAACAGCACCTGTTAAACCGTATTCCGTATTGTTTGCAATTGCAAGTGCATGATCGAAGTCTTTCGCTTTACAGAATGCTACTACTGGTCCGAAGATTTCTTCTTTCATTAAGCGAGCATCTTCTGCAACGTCAGCAACGATTGTTGGTTGGATGAACCAGCCTTTAGAATCGTCTCCTTCGCCACCTGCTAAGATTCTACCTTCTTCTTTACCAATTGCAACATAGCTCATTACTTTATCAAATGCAGCTTGGTCATTAACAGGACCCATGTTTGTACCTAATACTGCTGGGTTAGCAACTGTTAATTCTTTTGTTAATTCAACAGCACGATTTAATACGTGATCGTATACATCTTCATGGATTACTGCACGAGAACATGCAGAACATTTTTGTCCTGAGAATCCGAATGCTGATGCAACGATAGACTTAGCTGCTAATTCAAGATCTGCTTCTTTATCAACAACGATTGTGTCTTTACCGCCCATTTCAGCGATAACGCGTTTTAACCAAATTTGTCCTGGGTTTACTTTCGCTGCACGCTCATAGATGCGGATACCTACATCACGAGATCCCGTGAAGCTTACGAAACGTGTACGAGGATGATCTACTAAGTAGTCACCAACTTCAGAACCGTTACCTGGAACGAAGTTTACTACGCCAGCTGGTAAGCCAGCTTCTTCTAATACTTCCATAAATTTCGCTGCTACTACAGGAGTTGTACTAGCTGGTTTTAGTAATACTGTGTTACCAGAAACTAAAGCAGCTGTTGTCATACCTGCCATAATTGCGAATGGGAAGTTCCAAGGAGAAATGATAACACCTACTCCTAATGGAATGTAAGAGAAACGATTATATTCAATTGGACGGCTTTCTACTGGAATACCGTCTTTTAATTTTAACATTTGACGACCATAATATTCCATAAAGTCGATTGCTTCTGCTGTATCAGCATCTGCCTCATTCCATGGCTTACCTGCTTCTTTTACAAGAATAGCAGAGAATTCATGTTTTCTGCGACGAACGATTGCTGCAGCACGGAATAAAATGTCTGCACGCATTTCTGGCTTTGATTTTCTCCAAGTTTGGAATGTTTCATCCGCTACTTGCATTGCTTTTTCAGCTAACTCACGGCTTGCTTTTGAAACACGACCAACAAGTTCCTCTTTATTTGCAGGGTTTACAGAAACAATTTTGTCTTCTGTAGTGATTTTTTCTCCCCCGATAATTAATGGATAGTCTTGTCCAAGATAAGATTCTACTTTCTTTAAACCTTCTTCAAACGCTAATTTGTTAGCCTCCACTGAAAAATCTGTAAATGGCTCATGTTTGTATGCTACTACCATTTTTTTAGCCTCCCCTTAGAAAAACGTTTACATTTTACAACATTATTCTACACGATAATTTAGATTTATTCAAATATTCCTAGACTTATATTTTAAAAATTAATAAATTTTTAAAATATAATAAAAAAAGAGATTCATACATGCGTATGAATCTACAAAATATGAGTATATTCCAAAACATTTTTCCCGATCAATAATATAGTAACTAATAAAAATAAAGTCCTTACATATCCAACACCTTTTTGAACCGCAAACTTCGATCCAAAATAAGCACCTAAGATCATTGATAATCCCATGATAATACCGTATTCAAAATGAATTATGTCTAAGAATAAAAAAGTAATTAAAGATACAATATTACTAACAAAGTTCAAAAGTTTTCCAGATGCTGCCGCTTGAATAAAATCCAAGCCAATTAATAAAAATGCAAAAATTAAAAACGACCCTGTCCCTGGTCCAAAAAACCCATCATAAAATCCTATCATTAAAATAGCAAAGAAAAATATTAATGTTTTTCTTTGCGTCATCTTCTTATAGGTAGACACACTTCCCCAATTCTTTTTTGCAATAATATAAATAGCAATAAATACCAACATCACAAGTACTAATGGGCGTAAAATATCCGATGGAATAAATTTTACTACTAAAGCACCTGCAACAGCTCCAACAATAGTTAACGGGATTAACTTTCCTACAATTTTAAAATCAACTTTTCCTGATCGAATGAAATACATCGCACTCGTAAACGTCCCCATTGTTGCCGCTAATTTATTCGTTGCAATTGCCGAAGCTGGCGATAGGCCAACAAACATAAGTGCAGGAAGTGAAATTAACCCTCCTCCTCCAACAACGGAATCAATAAAAGCTGCTAAAAAACCGAATGCAATTAATAAAATAATGACTTGAAAACTTAATTCTTCCATGAGCTTTACCCCTCACCCCTATTTTTTACAACATTTTAAATTATAACAAAATTACATAAGAAAAAAAGCTGTTCCATAGAGGAACAGCCTTCATATTTAATCTAAAATTTTCACAAGTGGTTCATCTTGTTTTGCTTCACGTATAATAATAGCTTCTGGGCGTTCTACAGATTTAATCGTTACTTGTACTTTCATATAATTCGGGAAGTATTCCATAACAAGCCCTGCCACATATTGTGTAAAACCAACTATTTCAGCTTTTCCATTAAACTGGACAGGAATATCAAGCTTCATTTCTCTTAATTCATCATCTCTATACATACCAGTACCAATAACAGCTGTATAGTCGCCTTGGAAATAATCGCTTAGTTTTGCCTTAAAGTTGGATACTCTTGCAAGATCTTCACGTTTATTATCTGTTTTCGCTTGCTCTGATGGGAACAAATAATATTTTTCATTAATTTGTTTCCAATCTTCAACCGTTTCACTACCTTTTTCGACATTTGCATAAGAAACAAAATTACCTGGCACGAGCGAAGACTTTGGAGCTTGGCGATAAATCGCAAATGTTATCGGAATATTTTTTGTTTCAGGTTCTTTTTGATGTATGACTTTCAAAATTTCTTGCGCCATTTTTTTCCCTTCAGCTAACATCTTTTCATCTGGGATTGCAGTTTCACGTGGGTAACCATGCTCTTCGTTAAAATATTGAACAGAATTCATCGCTAATCCAACTACCATACCAACACGTTCCTCGCCGTTATCGCCTTTTTTCACATAATAATCATGCTCTAAAATATTTGAAATATATATTGGATTTTTTTTATTTTTCACTTCTAGTGATTCGGATCCTGTTCCTAATGCAGGATTTAATCCTATATTAGGAAATTTAACTGCATCTTTTTTTAATTTTTCCTCTAGTTCCTTTTGTTCAGCATCTGTACGTTTTCTTTTAACAAGCATCTGTATAGTTTGAGTATCTAGAGCTTTTCCGCCTTTTAAAAAATTATCTTTCGTACTAAATGATTCTTTTGCAATTCGCATTAATCCTGTTTCAAATTCATCTATATCAAGGCGACTATTTAACCCTTGCACCACTAAACCACGTGCCTTTCCACCATCAAATGGAATAGTCGTCTTATAATATTCATCCGAAATAGCGTATTTTGGAACAACTGATTGTTCTTTTGCTTTCCCCGATTTCCCAGCCACTTTTTCATCTTTGTCGGCACCTGCACTACACCCACTTACAAGTAGGCCAAGGCTTAATACCGCTAATGCTATTTTTTTCATGGTAAGTTTGCACCTCTTACTTATTTAGCTCTTGTAAGAACCTCTCTTCATTCCAAACCTCAACATTATGTTTCTCCGCTTGTGCTAATTTCGAACCAGCTGCTTCACCTGCAACAACTAAATCCGTACTCTTACTAACACTTCCTGTTACTTTTCCACCTAATGCCTCAATCTTCTTCTTCGCTTCACTTCGTCCCATAACTTCTAGCTTACCTGTTAAAACAACCGTTTTTCCTGCGAAGTAAGATTCAACATTTTGTAAATCTGCAATTTTTATACCTTTGTATGTCATATTCACGCCATACTCTTTAAACTGCTGTAATAACTCTAATACATCTTCATTATCAAAATATGTCACAACAGATTGAGCCATTTTTTCGCCAATTTCATTAATTGCTTTTAGTTC
Source organism: Bacillus sp. HMSC036E02 (assembly GCF_001836235.1). Taxonomy (NCBI): domain Bacteria; kingdom Bacillati; phylum Bacillota; class Bacilli; order Caryophanales; family Bacillaceae; genus Bacillus; species Bacillus sp. HMSC036E02. The sequence continues at coordinate 113,743 of NZ_KV827882.1, forward strand.
TTCTTCCGTTGCTTTTACAAGCTCATCCATCGTTTCAAAGTGCTCTGCAAATGTACGTGCTGCTTTCGCTCCAACGTGGCGAATTCCAAGACCAAATAATAATCGCTCTAACGAGTTTTCTTTAGAATTTTCAATTGCTTGTATTAAGTTTGTTGCTGATTTTTCACCAAAACGTTCTAACTGTAATAATTGCTCTTTCGTCAATGCATATAAATCAGCAAATGTACGAATGTAATCAGCATCAAAGAGTTGTGTAATGACACGTTCTCCAAGTCCATCAATATTCATCGCATTTCTTGAAACGAAATGGATTAATCCCTCTCGAATTTGAGCAGGACAAGTTGGATTTATACAACGAAGTGCTACTTCTTCTTCTAAACGAACAAGTTCACTCTCACATGCTGGACAATGAGTTGGCATGCGGTATTCTTCTTCCTCACCAGTACGCTTATCAAAAATAACGTTCACAACTTCAGGAATAATATCTCCAGCCTTCTTCACAACAACGTAGTCACCAATTCGAATGTCTTTTTCACGAATTAAATCTTCGTTATGTAAAGAAGCACGACGAACAATCGTACCAGCAACTCTCACTGGCTCTAGTTCTGCAGTCGGTGTTACAACCCCTGTTCGGCCAACACTTAATTCAATGCCTGTTAATCTCGTTACAACTTCTTCAGCCGGAAATTTATAAGCAATCGCCCACCTTGGACTCTTCGCTGTAGTTCCTAGACTTTCTTGAAGAGCAACATCATCTACTTTTATAACGATTCCATCAATCTCATAATCAAGATGCGGACGTTTTTCTTGCCATTCTTCTACATAAGCTATAACTTCTTCAATTGTTTCACATGTACGGCGATTTGGATTTGTCTTAAATCCGAGTTCACCTAAGAAATCCAGCGATTCACTATGTGATGAAATTGTTTTTTCTTCTACATTCGCAAGACCATACACAAACATAGATAAGTTACGCTTCGCTGCAATTTTCGGATCAAGTTGACGTATTGAACCAGCTGCTGCATTACGCGGATTCGCAAATACATCTTCTCCATTTTGCTCTTTTTCTTCATTTAGTTTAACGAATGAACGCTTCGGCATATAAGCTTCGCCTCTTGCTTCTAACGTTACTTCTTCATTTAAACGAAGTGGGATAGCTTTAATCGTTTTTAAATTTTGAGTAATATCTTCACCCGTTACACCATCACCACGTGTCGCCCCTTGAATGAAGCGTCCTTTTTCATAATGAAGCGAAACGGCAAGCCCGTCAATTTTTAATTCACATATATATCTTACATTCGCACCATCAATTCCTTGACGTACTCTTCTGTCGAAATCACGTAAATCTCCTTCGTTAAATGCATTTCCTAAACTTAACATTGGTGACTTATGTGTTACTTTTTCAAATATATCAAGAACAGTCCCCCCAACGCGAACGGAGGGAGAATCTTCACTCATAAACTCTGGGTTCTCTGCTTCTAATTTTATAAGCTCCTGCATATTACGGTCATATTCCGCATCAGAAACAGAAGGATTGTCTAATACGTGATATTGATAGTTAAATGTATTTAACAAGTCACGTAATTCTTCTATACGTTTTTTTACTATCTCTTTTGACATATCCTCATTCCTTTCCTATTGTTTCGTCACAGGTGCAAATTTTGCTAACAAACGTTTAACACCAATTGGGCTTGGGAACGCAATATCTAATTCTTTTGCATCACCTTCACCTTTTACACTTACAACTGTACCGACTCCCCATTTTTGGTGGGAAGCTTTATCTCCTACTGCCCAGCCAATTTGTTCGCCGCCTGTCGTCTTAGCTGCAGGGCGCGCGAAAGCTGAACGAGAGCGTGTTGCTGTTGTGATTGTCGTTTTGCCGCTACTTGCCGTTCTGCCTTTTGTACCAAACGATGTTTCACGCTTCGGCGCTGTTTCATTTAATGATTCCACTAGTTCTGTCGGGATTTCTGTAATAAATCGAGACGCAGCGTTCATACTTGTTCTACCAAATAATGTACGCATTTGCGCGTTAGATAAATATAGCTCTTCTTCTGCACGAGTAATACCTACATAAGCAAGACGACGTTCTTCTTGCATTTCATCCTCTTCCATAAGAGAACGAGTATGAGGGAATATCCCTTCCTCTAAGCCAACAATAAAGACAACCGGGAACTCTAATCCTTTCGCCGAGTGCATCGTCATTAAAATAACTTCTTCACCAGCAGTTGGGTCTTCATCTACACGATCAATATCAGCAACAAGTGCTAAATCTGTTAAGAATGCAACAAGGCTCTTATCTTCGCTTTGAGATTCAAATGTTTGCGTAACAGATAAGAACTCGTCTAAGTTTTCTAAACGACCTTCCGCTTCTAAAGAACGTTCATTTTTCAACATATCGCGATAGCCTGTTTTTTCAATAACTTCTTCTACTAATTCTGTAACAGATAAATACTCTTGCATATTTACCCAGTTATTTAATAAATTCGCGAATTCTTTTACTGCCTTTGTAATTTTTGCACTTACTCCAACATGCTCAATCTCATCAAATACAGCAGTTAATGAAATTCCATTTTGCACACCGTAATTAATAATTTTATCGATAGAAGTCGCACCAATGCCACGCTTTGGCACATTTATAATACGTGCAAAACTAATTTCATCATCTGGATTACCGATTAAACGTAAGTACGCCAAAATATCTTTAATCTCTTTACGATCGTAGAACTTCGTACCCCCGACAATTTTATATGGAATGTTAGATTTAAGGAAAATCTCCTCGACCATACGAGACTGAGCATTCGTACGATATAGCACTGCAAAATCAGTATATTTTCGTTTCCCCATTTGAATATCGTCACGAATTTTTTTTGCAACAAAATACGCTTCGTCCTTTTCAGTTGCAGCACGATAATACGAGATTTTACTTCCAACTTGATTGTCTGTCCATAATTTCTTCGGCTTACGATTCGTATTTTTTTCAATAACAGCATTCGCTGCATTTAAAATATTTTGTGACGAACGATAGTTTTGTTCTAACAGAATTACTTGTGCATTCTCATAGTCTTTTTCGAATGACAAAATGTTAGAAATATCTGCACCACGCCAGCGATAAATAGACTGGTCAGAGTCACCCACAACGCAAAGATTTTTAAAACGCGCTGCCAAATGTTTAACAAGAAGATATTGCGCTTTATTCGTATCTTGATACTCATCAACATGAATATATTGGAACTTACGCTGATAAAACTCTAATACTTCTGGAACACGTTCAAATAGCTGAATCGTCGTCATAATTAAATCATCAAAGTCTAATGAATTATTTTTCAAAAGACGCTTTTGATACTCTGTGTATACATCGCTCGTTAATTTTTCATATGGATCAGCCATTGTAATTTTTTTTGCATATTTATCCGCAGATAACAGTTCATTTTTCGCATTACTAATACCCGCTAAAATAGAGCGCGGCTCAAATTTCTTCGGATCAACATTGCGCTCTTTCATAATTTTTTTGACTACAGTTAGCTGATCACCTGAATCTAAGATTGTAAAGTTACGATTAATACCAATACGATCGATATCGCGTCGTAAAATACGTACACACATAGAGTGAAACGTCGAAATCCAAATATCTTCTGCTTCTGGTCCCACAAGTGTATCAATACGCTCACGCATTTCACGAGCTGCTTTATTTGTGAAGGTAATAGCTAGTACATTCCATGGTGCTACACCTTTTTCACCAAGTAAATACGCAATACGATGTGTTAACACACGTGTCTTACCACTACCTGCACCTGCCATTAATAGAAGTGGTCCATTCGTTGTTTGTACTGCTTTTTGTTGCTGTGGATTTAAACCGTTTAATAACTTATCTGTCATACTCATATACGCCTGCACCTACTCTCCTTTTACTGCTTTAACTGTTTTTAACGCCGATTTTATATCATCATAAATAATATTTCCAACAACTACTGTATCAGCATATTGTGCCATTTCTTTCGCCTGTTCTGCATTAGAAATACCACCGCCATAATATAACTTAGCTTGTTTCAATTCTGCTTTTACATTTTTAACAAGTTCAACATCTCCATACGTACCGCTATATTCTAAATAAAATATCGGTAAACGTAATAGCTTGTCTGCTAAACGAGCATATGCAATAACGTCATCTTCTGTTACATCACATTTCGCTTCTGTAAGCTGGGCTACTTTCGCCTCTGGATTTAAAACACAATACCCTTCCATAAAAATTTCGTCCCAGTCCATAATATCCCCAAATTCTTTCAATGCCTCATGATGAACACCTGTTACCCATTCTACTTTTCGGCTATTTAAAACACTTGGGATGTAATAAAAATCAAATCCTGGTGTAATTGCTTCTACATCAGAAACCTCTAATACACAAGGAACTGCATATCTACGAATGCTAACTAGCATGTGTAATACGTTATCAATTGTAACTCCATCACTTCCGCCTACAATAACCGCATCAGTTCCAGACTCACAAATCATTTCTAAATGTTCATCGCTTAACTCCTTATTTGGATCAAGCTTAAATACATGTTTCCATCCGGAAATATCGTACATGAAAACACCCTTCCTTTTCTCTAGTTATATATATTTCTGTTCAAAATAACAGTTTATTTTCATCATTATTGTTTTAACTTCATCTTAAATATTTGTTTAAAACGGAGAATTAAGTTTGGAATTACCTCTTCCATATTTTTTAAACTAGAGGATTTAATTTTGAAGTTCCTTTTATGCATTCTTTCATTATAACAAAAAAAGTTACTTACACACACGCACATTCCAACATCTTTTTCCACGTCAAATGTTGGATTACATATCCCAAAAATCAAACGGGATACTAATAAAAGAAATAGTATTATCTATTTCAACTTTCATAAAAAGGAGTGTTTTTCTAATGAAGCAAAATATCGGGACAATAAACGCTCTAATTCGAATTACACTTGGGCTCGTCCTCTTCGGATGTAGTGCAACTAAACTTGTACGCAAGCCGTGGTGCACTTGGTCTAACATTTTTCTATGGATTGGTGCAATGAAAGTTGCAGAAGGAATTGTTCGTTTCTGCCCTGTTGTTGAAATGTGGAAATTCGGAAAATACATGAACATGGGGGCATTTAAAATGCCTAGCATGAATTTTGCTGAAAAAGGACATGCTAAAGAAGAAGTGAATCAAACTTCCACTCATGACAAGCCAGAGTCAAAAGGAAGTTATGACGCTTCTGACAAAGAGATTGAGTCAGCGATTGAAGATATAATCCTGGCAAAACCGCTTTGAATCATTTGTCACGATGTAAGATGCTCTCAAAGGGACTTAGCTGCTGCAGTGGGCGGTTAAGTCTTCTTTATTTTACCATAAAACAGAACATATATTCTCTTTTTGAACCTTAAAATGTATATAAAAGATATCAACCAATAAAATTCAGAAAATTAGATGCATACCTCTTGCTTAAAATGATATAAAAGTGATATCATTTTTATATCAGGAGGCGATCATATGAAAGAAAAACAAGTATTTTATGTAAATGGTTTTCTCGGTATTATTGGAATTTTGATTTTAGCTGCTATCGGTGTATTTTTCCTTGCACAAGAAATTTTCATAGGAGCGGCACTAACTATTATATTAGCCGCAGTTCTCGCTACAGGTATCGGTATTGTTCAACCGAATCAAGCGAAGGTTATTACGTTCTTCGGTAATTATTTAGGAACAATTCGTCAAAACGGTTTATTTTTAACGATTCCGTTCGCATTCCGTCAAACTGTATCTTTACGTGTTGAAAACTTTAACAGTAAAAAATTAAAAGTAAATGACGTTGATGGAAATCCAATTGAAATTGCAGCTGTTATCGTATATAAAGTTGTTGATTCTGCAAAAGCAATGTTTGGTGTTGAACATTATGATCGATTTGTAGAAATTCAAAGCGAAACGGCAATCCGCCATGTTGCAACAAAATATCCTTATGACAATTTCCAGGATGAAACCTGCGTTACGTTACGCGGAAATACTGAAGAAATCTCTGAAGAATTAAAACGTGAGTTAGAGGCGCGTCTTGAAATTGCTGGTGTAGAAGTATTAGAAACTCGTTTAACGCACTTAGCTTACGCAACAGAAATTGCCCATGCAATGCTACAACGCCAGCAAGCAAAAGCAGTATTAGCTGCTAGAAAAGAAATTGTTGAAGGTGCTGTGAAGATGGCGAAAGATTCCATCCATATGTTAGATGAAGAAGGCGTACTAGAACTCGATGACGAGCGTAAAGCAAATATGGTAAACAACTTATTAGTTGCCATCGTTTCAGATAAAGGTGCGCAGCCAGTTATTAATACAGGAAGCCTATACTAAGGGCTATAAGTAATTATGGCTAAAAAGAAAAGCTTTCCATTACGTATTGATCCTGAATTACACGCAGTCATCGAAAAATGGGCAAATGATGAATTTCGTAGCGTCAATGCACACATCGAGTATTTACTTCGAGAAATGGCAAAGCAAAAAGGGAAATTAAAAAAAGATAAAGATGCATAAAAAATCCCGCTGATTCCTCAGCGGGATTTTTACATATTAACTTTTCGTCATCTCATGCCCAATTGCACGATATCCTATATCACTTCGATAAAATAGACCATCACTCTCAATTTTACCGATTTCTTTATATACTTTATCTTTTGCTTCTTGTAAACTATTTGCCTTACAAGCAACAAATAATACACGGCCACCGTTCGTTACAAAGTCCCCATGTTTCATTGCTGTACCTGCATGGAAAACAATCACATCTTGCAGTGCATCTAGTCCGCTAATAATATCACCTTTTTTATATGCTTCTGGATATCCTTTAGAAGCAAGTACAACACCGATTACCGCTTCTTCTGACCATTGTAACGTTAGTTCACTTTCATCTAATACAGCGTTACATACATCAACTAAATCGTTTTCTAATCGAGGTAATACAACTTCTGTTTCAGGATCACCGAAGCGTGCATTAAATTCAATTACCTTCGGACCATCATTTGTTAAAATAAGACCTGCGTATAAAATACCTGTAAACGAACGGTTTTCTTCAATCATCGCCTTAGCAGTTGGATGCAATACGGTTTGAATCGCTTCTTGAACTGCTGATTCTGGAATTTGTGGTACTGGAGAATATGCACCCATTCCACCCGTATTTGGACCTTTATCACCATCAAAAGCTCTTTTATGATCTTGGGCGATTACCATTGGATGTACAGTTGTTCCATTCACGAATGCCATTAATGAAAATTCTTGTCCATCTAAAAACTCTTCAATAACAACCTTCTTACTTGCCGCGCCGAATTTCACATCTTGCAGCATTTCTTTCACAGCTTGTAATGCCTCTTCAAGCGTCATCGCTACCGTTACACCTTTACCAGCAGCTAGGCCGTCAGCTTTAATAACGATTGGTGCACCAACTTTTTGAATGTACTGTACTGCTTCTTCATAATCTGTAAAAGTTTCGTACGCCGCAGTTGGAATATCATACTTTTTCATAAGCTCTTTTGTAAAAGCTTTACTACCTTCAATAACAGCAGCCGCTTTATTCGGACCAAATACGCGAAGTCCCTCTTCTTTAAAACGATCAACAATTCCATTCATAAGCGGAATTTCTGGTCCAACGAAAGTTAACTCAACATTATTCTCTTTTGCAAATAAAACTAATGCATCAAAATCATTTTCATCAATATCAACTGGTGTTGCAACATCTCTCATACCTTCATTACCTGGTGCTACATATACCTTTTCTACTTTTTCAGATTGTGCAAACTTCCAAGCTAAAGCATGCTCACGCCCACCGCGGCCAATTACTAAAACATTCATATTTCATCCCCCAATAATTAAATAAGTACAAACTAGAAGCTATGCTCCTAGTTTGCTTTTTCATATCAATAAAAGGTTATCTCGACCGGACTTTTTAAACATCCATATCAAGAAAGGTTTAAAAAGGAGGATTAAGAGAACCGAGCAGGTCGAGGCGCATTTGCCAGGAGGACACGGAGTGTAGCTTTCCTACATGAGTACCGCACTGGCGATGCAACGACGACATGCGAAGATTATCTTAACCGGACTTTTTTAACATCCTCTATTAGTGTTTGAAATGACGTACGCCAGTGAACACCATAGCAATCCCATAAGTATCTGCCACTTTAATAGAATCTTCATCACGGATTGATCCGCCCGGTTGAATGATTGCTGTAATTCCTGCTTTTGCTGCTTCTTCTAATGTATCTGGCATTGGGAAGAAAGCATCAGATGCAAGTGCGCTACCTTGTGCTTTTTCACCAGCTTGTGTAATTGCGATTTTTGCAGAACCTACACGGTTCATCTGTCCCGCACCAACACCAATTGTCATATCATCTTTCGCTAAAACAATTGCGTTTGATTTCACATGTTTTACAACTTTCCAAGCTAGTTTTAAATCTTTCCATTCTTGCTCTGAAGGTTCACGTTTCGTTGGAATTGAAATTGTACTTTCATCTAATGATAACGTATCTTCCTCTTGAACGAGAAGTCCACCTTGTATAGAAGTTAGTTTTTTGCTTGCACTTGTCGCTTTTTCAATATTTATAGTTAATAAACGTAAGTTCTTCTTACTTTGCAACACCTCTAAAGCTTCTTGTGAGAACGAAGGTGCGATAACAATTTCTAAGAAAATTTCATGTAACTTTTCTGCTGTAGCTTTATCAATTTCACGATTTGCTGCGATAATACCGCCGAAGATTGATACTGGATCTGCTTCATAAGCACGAGTATATGCTTCGTGAATATTAGTTCCTACTCCAACACCACATGGATTCATATGTTTTACTGCTACTACTGCTGGTTCTGTAAATTCTTTTACGATGCTAAGCGCTGCGTCTGCATCATTAATATTGTTATACGATAATTCCTTACCGTGTAATTGTTCTGCGTATGCAACAGAAGAAGTTGCTGCAAATGGCGCTTTATAGAAAGTTGCTTTTTGATGTGGGTTCTCGCCATAACGTAAGTCTTGCTTTTTCTCAAATGTCACAGTTAATGTTTCTGGACTTTCTTCACCCATTTGCTCTGTTAAGTAGTTAGAGATTAACGCATCATATGCCGCTGTATGACGGAATACTTTCGCTGCTAATTTACGTTTCGTTTCTTCTTTTACTTCACCGTCTTCTTTCAGTTCTGCTAATACAACATCGTAATCTACTGGATCTACAATTACCGATACAAATTTATGATTTTTCGCAGCAGAGCGAATCATTGTCGGGCCACCGATATCAATATTTTCAATTGCATCAGCAAATGTTACATCAGGCTTAGCGATTGTTTCTTTAAATGGGTATAAGTTAACAACAACAAAGTCAATTGGCTCTATACCTAACTCATTCATTTGTGTTACATGTGTTTCATTATCACGAACTGCTAATAGACCACCATGAATATTTGGATGTAATGTTTTCACACGGCCATCCATAATTTCAGGGAAACCAGTTACTTCAGAAATGCCGATTACTTGTAAGCCATTTTCTTCTAGTAACTTTTTCGTACCACCTGTTGAAATAACTTCAATCCCTTGTTCTAGTAACCCTTTAACAAATTCTACTACTCCTGTTTTATCTGAAACACTTACTAATGCACGCTTTTTCATTTATCCTTCACCCCTGGTTGTATGTTAGTTAACAGTTGATTCTTTCACAGACTGAACAATTTGATTCACTGTATTTACGTATAATTTATGTTCAACTTGTTGAATTTTCTTTTGTAAGCTTTCTCTCGTATCCCCTTCAGAAACAACCACTGCTTCTTGTGCAATAATTGGCCCTGTATCCATACCTGCATCTACATAATGAATTGTTACTCCAGTTACTTTCACACCTGCTTCTAACGCTTGACCGACAGCATCTTTACCCGGAAAGCTCGGTAGTAATGATGGATGAATATTAATAATCTTCCCGCCGTATGCTTCTAGTAACGTCGGCCCGATTAAACGCATATATCCAGCTAAAATAACATAATCAATTTCATATTCTTCTAGCTTCTTTAATATCTCTTTTTCAAACGCTTCTTTTGACTCATATGCTTTCGCTGAAAAAGCAAAACACGGAATATGATGATAATTTGCCCGTCCAACAGCTCGTGCTTCTGGTTTATCACATACTAATAAACTAATTTCTGCACCCAATCTTTTTTCTTCTACCGCATTAACGAGAGATTGAAAGTTAGATCCACTTCCAGAAGCAAAAACTGCTAATCTACTCATAGTGCTGTGCCCCCATTAAAAGTAACGCCAGCTCCTTGTATAGTACGTCCAATAATACGAGCCATTTCTCCTTGCTCTTCAAGAAGACGAACAACATCTTTTGCATCTTCTTCCTTCACTGCTACTACCATACCAATACCCATGTTAAAAATATTGAACATTTCTTTCTCTTCCAGTTTTCCAACTTCTTGAAGCAAACTAAAGATCGGCTGAATTTCCCAAGATCCTAGTTCAATCTCAGCACCGATTCCTTCTGGCAACATGCGTGGAATATTTTCAATAAATCCACCACCTGTAATATGCGCCATACCGTATACTTCATGTTTCTTCAATAGTTCTAAAATAGGTTTGACATAAATTTTCGTTGGTTTTAATAATTCTTCACCAAGAGGTAGTTCTAAGCGGCCATAAATACGCTGTAAAGATAGTTCCCCATCTTCTAATAACACTTTTCGTACTAAAGAGTAACCATTGCTATGAATACCGCTAGATGCTAAGCCAATTAGCACGTGACCAGCTTCAATCTTTTCACCTGTTACAATTTTCTTTTTATCAACAATCCCAACTGTAAAACCAGCTAAATCATATTCTTCCGTAGAATACATTCCTGGCATTTCAGCTGTTTCTCCACCGATTAATGCACAACCAGCTTGGCGACAGCCCTCTGATATACCTTTGACGATGTTTTCAATTTTACTAGGTTCAGCTTTACCACAAGCAATATAATCAAGGAAGAAAAGCGGCTCTGCTCCTTGGACAACAATATCATTTACACACATTGCTACTGCATCAATACCAATTGTGTCATGTTTATCTGCCATAAAAGCGAGCATCAATTTCGTTCCCACGCCATCTGTTCCAGATACTAATACAGGTTCTTCTAATGCAAATTTTGATAGATCAAACATACCTCCAAAACCGCCTAAACCGCCTAGTACTTCTTTTCTCATAGTTGTTTGTACGTGTTTTTTCATGCGAGATACCGCTTCATATCCAGCTTCAATATCTACTCCTGCTTGCTTATATGCATTCGCCATCGTTATTTACACCTCGTCTTTTAATTTCTCCCCATCCAGGGCGGGCTATTTTAAGAAAGGATCTAGCTTCTACATCAAAAGAAGTAGAAGCTTTTCTCACTTTTCTTATTTCATGCTTTCTAAAAGCTCTTGCTCATAATCATAAAGAGCTGTTGGATAGTCCCCATTAAAGTAAGCCATGCATAGGCCGCCATATTTCCCTTCATATGGACGTCCAATTGCATCTACTAATCCATCTTCGCTTAAAAATGTTAAAGAATCTGCTCCGATCATTTCACGGATTTCTTCTACTGTATGATTTGCTGCAATTAATTCTTTTCTCGTTTGAATATCAATGCCATAGAAACATGGATATTTCAGAGGTGGTGAAGCAATTCTTACGTGAACTTCTGTCGCTCCAGCCTCACGAAGCATACGAACAATTCGTTTACTTGTCGTTCCTCTTACGATAGAGTCATCAATCATAACAACTCGTTTCCCTTCAACTACACCTCTTACTGCGGAAAGCTTCATCTTAACCCCTTGCTCGCGCAGTTCTTGAGAAGGTTGAATAAACGTACGTCCAACGTAACGATTTTTAATTAATCCTAACTCATATGGAATACCTGTCGCCTCCGCATAGCCAATCGCAGCTGAAATACTAGAGTCTGGTACACCAGTAACAACATCTGCTTCAATAGGAGCTTCTGCCGCTAAACGTTTCCCCATATTCTTACGTGCTGCATGAACATTAACGCCTGCAATATTAGAATCTGGTCGTGCAAAGTAAATATATTCCATACTACAAATTGCATGTTCTACATCGTTTGTGAAACGATCTACGTGAATTCCTTCATCATTAATGATAAGTAATTCACCCGGTTCTACATCACGAATGTATGTTGCACCTACTACATCAAAAGCACATGTTTCAGATGCTACAACGTAAGCATCCCCCATCTTTCCAATTGAAAGCGGACGGAACCCATTCGGATCTAATGCAACGATCATTTCATTTCCAGTTAGTAAAAGATACGCAAACGCACCTTTCACTTTATTTAAAGCCTCTTTTACACTTTCAATTAAAGAATCTTTCGTGCTACGTTTAATAAGATGTAAAAGTACTTCTGTATCTGAACTAGTTTGAAAAATACTGCCCTCTGCTTCTAATTCACGACGAAGCATTTTTGCGTTAATTAAATTTCCGTTATGAGCTAACGCCATACTATGATCGGAAAAACGGAACAACAATGGTTGAACGTTAGCAACTTCACTTCCACCAGCTGTTGCATATCGTACATGTCCGATTGCTGATTTTCCATTTAATCCTTCTAGCTCACCTCTTGAAAACACTTCTGATATTAAACCTAACCCCTTGTGACCGACGATTTTTTCCCCATTATTTACGACAATGCCTGCGCCTTCTTGCCCACGGTGCTGTAAACTGTGCAATCCGTAGTATGAAACTTGTGCTGCATTTTCATGCCCCCAAATTCCGAAAACGCCACATTCTTCGTTTAACCCCTTTATTTCAGCAAGCATGGGATTGCCCCTTTCCAAGCCTTTCTCATTTCATCTACATTTGCTGTAAGTAATACTTCATTTTCTTCATTATGAATTGTTACTTCATTTGTACTTGTTACTTCTCCAACTTGGATTGCTTCTACCACTTTCTCAAACGCCTCTTTATTTTCACGTTTTACAGTTATCACGAAGCGAGACTGTGATTCAGCGAATAATGCTGCTGTTGCTTCTCCATCTAATTTCACAGTAGCACCTAAGCCTTTAGCACCAATTGCACTTTCTGAAATCGCAACTGCTAAACCACCTTCAGCAACATCATGTGCAGATTGAACAAGACCAGCTTGAATTGCTTCTAATACTTGTTTTTGGCGTTTTAATTCTACATCTAAATCGATACTTGGTGATTGACCGAAAATTTTGCCGTGAATCATTTTCTGTAATTCACTTCCGCCAAACTCAGCTTGCGTCTCACCAATTACATACACTAAATCACCAGCTTGCTTAAACTCTTGTGTTGTTACATGTTTTAAGTCATGCACAAGTCCGACCATCCCAACAGTTGGTGTTGGATATACAGCTTCACCACTACGCTCGTTATACATCGATACGTTTCCGCCGATAACTGGTGTTTGTAATGTGCGACAAGCTTCACTCATACCGTCTACTGATTTCTCAATCTGCCAGAAGATTTCTGGTTTTTCTGGGTTACCGAAGTTTAAGCAATCTGTAATTGCAAGTGGCTCTCCTCCAGAACATACGATATTACGCGCTGCCTCTGCTACTGCAATTTTACCGCCCATCTCTGGGTCTAGATAAATGTAGCGAGAGTTACAATCTGTCGTCATTGCTAATCCTTTTTCTGTACCGCGTACACGTACAACTGCAGCATCTGAACCTGGCGTAACAACTGTGCTTGTGCGAACTTGGTAATCGTATTGATCGTATACCCACTCTTTACTTGCAATTGTTGGTTGCTGTAATAAAGCGAATAACGTTTCTTTATAATTTTCTACTTTTGGCGTTTCCATTTTCATTGCTTGGAATTCAGCAAAGTATGCTGCTTCTTTTGATGGCTTATGATAAATTGGTGCTTCTTCTGCTAAAGCATCTGCTGGAACTTCAGCTACCTTTTCACCTTTATGGAATAAACGAAGCATTTTATCTTCCGTTACTTTCCCCATCGTAACCGCTGCAAGACCATACTTCTCAAATAAATCTACTATTTCTTGTTCTCTACCTTTTTTCACAACAATTAACATACGCTCTTGTGATTCAGATAGCATCATTTCATATGGTGTCATTCCTGTTTCACGCTGTGGTACATCATCTAAGTACATTTCAATACCCATTCCTGCTTTACTTGCCATTTCTGCAGATGATGATGTTAAACCAGCCGCACCCATATCTTGAATTCCAACAAGTGCATCGGATTGAATTAATTCTAAACACGCTTCAATAAGAAGTTTTTCCATAAATGGATCCCCTACTTGAACCGCTGGACGTTTCGCTTCTGAGCTTTCAGATAGTTCTTCCGACGCGAATGTTGCACCGTGAATACCGTCACGACCAGTTGATGCTCCTACGTACATTACTGTGTTACCAGCACCGTGCGCTTGCCCTTTTTTAATGTCTTCGTGGTTAATCAAACCTACGCACATTGCATTTACAAGTGGATTTCCTTCATAACATGGATCAAATTGTACTTCGCCGCCAACAGTCGGAATACCGATGCAGTTACCGTATCCTGCAATTCCTGCTACTACTTCTTCGAATAAATATTTCACACGTGGTGACTGTAATTCACCGAAACGAAGTGAGTTTAATAGAGCTACCGGGCGTGCTCCCATAGAGAATACGTCACGAATAATACCACCAACACCTGTTGCAGCTCCTTGATATGGTTCAATAGCTGAAGGATGGTTATGACTTTCCATTTTAAATACAACTGCTTGATTATCACCGATATCTACAATTCCAGCACCTTCTCCAGGTCCTTGCAGAACGCGCTCACCTGTAGTTGGAAACTTACGAAGAACTGGTTTCGAATTTTTATAACTACAATGTTCAGACCACATTACAGAGAATAACCCTGTTTCTGTATAATTTGGCAGACGACCTAAAATCTTTTCAACCATGGCAAACTCTTCGTCTGTTAGCCCCATTTCCGCATATATACGCTCTTCTTTAATTTGTGTTGGATTTGGTTCAAGCATTAACGACATATGTTTCCCTCCACTGTTTTAAGATAGATTGAAAGACTTTTAACCCTTCAGCACCGCCAAGTAATTCATCTACAGCACGCTCTGGATGTGGCATCATACCAAGTACATTTCCTTTTTCATTTACAATACCAGCAATATCTGAAACGCTACCGTTAGGGTTTTCTACGTAACGGAATGCGATTTGATTGTTCTCTTCTAATTGTTTAAGCGTCGCTTCATCACAATAGTAATTCCCCTCACCATGCGCGATTGGAATATTAATTACTTCATCTTTTCCATATTGTGATGTAAACATCGTTTCATTATTTTCAACACGCAACTGAACAGTGCGACACATAAATTTTAAGTTTTCGTTTCTCATTAACGCTCCTGGTAGTAATCCTGATTCAACAAGAATCTGGAATCCATTACATACACCTAAAATCGGCTTTCCTTGCTCAGCAGCTTTTTGCACTGCTTTCATTGCATTAGCAAAGCGAGAGATAGCACCGCAGCGTAAGTAGTCACCATAAGAAAATCCACCTGGTAGTAGAATTGCATCATATTCATCTAGATTCTCTGTATCGTGCCAAACGTAATCTACTTCTTCGCCAAGCTCATCTTTAATTGCATGGAACATATCGACATCACAGTTCGAACCCGGAAATACTATTACGGCAAATTTCACTGTGCGACAACCTCCTCAACTTCATAACGGAAGTCTTCCATTACAACGTTCGCTAATAGTTTTTCACACATTTCCTTTACCTTGCTATCTAAATCAGATACAGATTTATCAATTGTTAGTTCCATGTACTTTCCGATTCGAACATCTTGTACTTCTGTGAATGAAAGACTATGAAGTGCTCCTTTTACTGCTGTTCCTTGTGGATCTAATACGCTTTCTCTTAATGTTACATATACCTTAACTTTATACATGTGAAATTCCCCCTAAACGTTTTAAAATCTCTTCATAAGCATCTGTTAAATTTCCAATATCGCGACGGAATACGTCTTTATCAAACTTTTCATTGCTCGTTTCATCCCATAAACGGCAAGTATCCGGTGAAATTTCATCCGCTAAAATGATTTCTCCTTCTTCCGTTACACCAAACTCTAATTTGAAATCTACTAATCTTACACGACAGCTTGCGAAATGATCAATCAACACTTGATTGATTTGTAGAGCCATATCTCGTAATACACTTACTTGCTCTGGTGATGCAACGTTTAATACACGAATATGATCTTCCGTTACAAGCGGATCTCCTAAATCATCATCTTTGAAGTAAAATTCTACGATTGGTTCTGCAAGTACAGTTCCCTCTTCCATTCCTAATCGTTTTGAAAGACTTCCTGCAATTACATTTCTTGTGACAACTTCTAAAGGAATAATACTCACTTTTTTAACAAGTTGTTCTGTTTCAGATAACTTCTCAACAAAATGTGTTTTAATTCCCACTTCTTGTAACTTTCTGAACAATAAAGTTGTAATTTCATTGTTCAAACGACCTTTTCCTGTAATCGTCTCTTTTTTCTCCCCATTGAAAGCAGTCGCACTATCTTTGTACTCTACCCAAACCATATCTGCTGATTCTGTACGATAAATTCTTTTTGCCTTACCTTCATACAGCAATTCTAGCTTTTGCATTTCGCAAGCCCCCTGTAGTTTGAAAAATGTGAATAATGTTTTTATAAAGAATGGCACAGAATGACTCTATTCTGTGCCATATGAAATTTTACGCTTCGTTTAATCCAAGGCGTTCAAAGATTGTATCAACGTGTTGCATATGATGCTCATAGTTGAAGCATTCATTAATTTCTTCTTGTGTTAACTTGCTTGTAATACGCTCATCAGCTTCTACAAGCTCTTTAAATTGTACTTGTGTTTCCCAAGCTTCCATCGCTTTAGGCTGTACGATATCATAAGCTTCTTCACGTACCATACCTTTGTCGATTAGTGTAAGCATTACGCGCTGAGAATAAATTAAGCCGTATGTTCTTGTCATATTGCGTTTCATATTCTCTGGGTATACAGTTAAGTTTTTAACGATATTACCAAAGCGATTTAACATGTAATTTAATGCGATTGTAGCATCTGGTAAAATTACACGTTCTGCCGAAGAGTGAGAAATGTCACGCTCATGCCATAATGGAACATTTTCGTAAGCTGTCATCATATAACCGCGGATAACACGAGCTAAACCAGTCATATTTTCAGAACCAATTGGATTACGTTTATGTGGCATTGCAGAAGAACCTTTTTGACCTTTTGCGAAAGCTTCTTCAACTTCACGTGTTTCACTCTTTTGTAAACCACGAATCTCAACTGCCATCTTTTCGATAGATGTTGCAATTAGTGCAAGTGTTGACATGTAGTGTGCGTGACGATCACGTTGCAATGTTTGTGTTGAAATTGGTGCTGCTTCTAATCCTAAGTTTTCACAAACATATTTTTCTACGAATGGATCGATATTTGCATATGTACCAACCGCACCAGATAGTTTACCAACACGAACTGTATCAGCAGCTTGTTTGAAACGCTCTACGTTACGTTTCATTTCTTCATACCAAAGACCAAGTTTTAAACCAAATGTTGTTGGTTCTGCATGAACACCATGTGTTCTTCCCATCATGATTGTGTATTTATGCTCTTTCGCTTTGTTAGCTAAAATGCTTACAAAGTTCTCTAAGTCTTTTAATATAATTTCATTCGCTTGTTTTAAGATGTAAGATAATGCTGTATCTACTACGTCTGTAGATGTTAAACCGTAATGAACCCATTTACGTTCCTCACCTAATGCTGGCGTTTCTGATACAGCACGAGTGAATGCAACTACGTCATGACGTGTTTCTTTTTCAATTTCATAAATACGATCAATATCAAATGATGCATGCTCACGAATTTTCTTAACATCTTCTTTTGGAATATCGCCAAGCTCAGCCCATGCTTCACAAGCTAAAATCTCAACTTCTAACCATGCTTTAAATTTGTTCTCTTCCGTCCAAATTGCACCCATTTCTGGGCGTGTATAACGACTAATCATCTTTTTCCCTCCAACAGTTGTTCTTGATGGTCCCAAATATGCAAACTCTTCGCTTTTTCTAGAGCGACTTCAATATTATCATTT
Organism: Bacillus sp. HMSC036E02; assembly: GCF_001836235.1. Lineage (NCBI taxonomy): Bacteria > Bacillati > Bacillota > Bacilli > Caryophanales > Bacillaceae > Bacillus > Bacillus sp. HMSC036E02. Next base: position 131,883 of record NZ_KV827882.1, read on the forward strand.
AAAATATTAACATGCCCCATTTTTCGCTGTGCTTTTGCTTCTTCTTTTCCATACAAGTGTAAATAGCACCCGGTTAATCTATTCACTTGTCTTAGGACCCCTTCTATATGTTCGCCTAAAATGTTTACCATGACAACTGGTTTTAACAAATTTGTTTCTCCTAGAGGTAAATTACAGATTGCTCGAATATGTTGACCAAATTGACTCGTCTCACATGCATCCTGTGTATAGTGTCCTGAATTGTGAGGTCTTGGCGCTAATTCATTAATATAAATCTCACCATTATCTGTAGCAAACATCTCTACAGCTAGTGTTCCCACAAGTTCTAATTCATCCGCAAGTACCTTTGCATAAGCAATTGCTTTTTGAGAAAGCTCTTCTGTAATGCGAGCTGGAACGATAGATTCATGTAAAATGTTATTTACATGAATATTTTCTGCTACTGGAAACACTTTTGTTTCACCACTTACACTACGAATCACAATAACTGATACTTCTTTTTCAAAAGGCACCCATTTCTCTAAAATACATTCTGCTTTATCCACAAGATTTCTTGCTGTCTCAACATCAGCTTCACTTCTTAAAACAACTTGTCCTTTCCCATCATATCCACCTGTCGTCGTTTTTAAGACGGAAGGGAATGATAACTCAGCAATTGCTTCTGTAAGCTGATCTTGATTTTGAACTAATCTATACGTTGCTACTGGTAACCCAGCCTTCTCAATCGCATTCTTTTCTGTAAAACGATTTTGCGTTGTATTTAACAACTGACTACCTTGTGGTAAGTACGCATGTTTTTCAAGCCATTGTAAACATCTATAATCAATATTCTCAAATTCATATGTGACAACATCACTTATCTCTGCTAAATGCTGAATTGCTTTTAAATCATCATATGGTGCAACAATTTCAATATCAGCAACTTGTGCACATGGTGAATGCTTTGTAGGATCTAAAACAGCAATTTTATATCCCATTTCCTTAGCTGCCAATGCCATCATTCTTCCTAGCTGGCCGCCTCCAATAATACCGATTGTTTTTCCAGGTAAAATGATTCTCGTCATACTAGCTCACTACCTTCACGCACATCTTTTTCAATCGCTTCTCGTCTCAATTCTAATGCATCATGTATATCATCATGGAATGATCCAAGTATTTGTGCGGCAAGTAATCCAGCATTCGTTGAACCAGCTTTACCAATTGCAACAGTTGCAACTGGAACACCTCCTGGCATTTGGACGATGGATAATAATGAATCTAAGCCGTTTAATGCTTTTGATTGAACTGGAACTCCAATTACAGGAAGATTTGTCTTCGCTGCAACCATTCCTGGTAAATGTGCTGCTCCACCAGCTCCAGCAATAATAACTTTCAATCCACGTTCACGAGCCGTCTCTGCATATTCAAACATATAATCCGGAGTCCGATGAGCGGATACAACTTTTTTCTCATACGGTATATTTAATTCATCTAAAATGTCACAAGCATATTTCATTGTTTCCCAGTCTGACGTGCTTCCCATTATGACTCCAACTAGTGATTTCATATTAGAATCCCCCCGATTCAAATAAAAAAAGCCTGAAATAGAACAGTTTCTCTTTTACTATGAGAGAAAGCGCTCTACTCAGGCATACGTATCCCTTGTGAATAGAAAAATACCGAGTGACTTTCCCTCATAGTCTAACGAATAACGGTCGTTAGGTAGAGACTTGCAGGCCATATCCCCGCGATTATATGAGGTCTTATATTATTGTTTCTATGGCTATATTAACAATATTTCATAAACAATGTCAATAAATAATCGAATGTTTTTTTATTAGTAGTCAATAACGTTCGTGTTTTAGTTATATTCAAAAGAAGAATTGCAACTATATGCAAGAAGAAAAGGGAATTAGAATATATATTTCTAGACATCTATTTTACGTATAATCGTTTAAATGGCACTTCAGTATGTTTTAAATCAAAATATATATACTCTTGTATTATTATAACGATTTAATTTCTAAGGAGGATAACTGTTAAAGAAAGAACTATGCTATCATCCTATTTATTTTTCTCTATTGCAGTAATTTCTGTAATTATTAAATACTTATTTATAGCATCTCATTATTTAAAATATATACTTATGATAGAAATAATGTGTCCTATTTTAAGTATTACTTTAGTGGCATTAGGAAAATCAGGAACACTAAAAGTTATTGCTATTATTTTAAACAGTCTCTATTTCATTCTTTTTTCGTCTTTAGCTTTATTAAATTTATGGATTATAACATTCGGTAAATAGAAATAAACACAAAAAAACCTAAGTCAAAATGACTTAGGTTCTTGCTTGGCGACGTCCTACTCTCACAGGG